>DYQT01000220.1 GCA_020719165.1 Draconibacterium orientale
TCGACGCACTTTGCCAGGCTACATTGAGGCCTTCATTCGCTGATAATTGCATTGAAGAGGCCGGGTTATTAAACCGGAATAACCGAGAGACATTCATATTTTTATTTCCAGGTCGCTATAGGTGAATATGGTTGAAAATCCCAATTTTCGCAGGTGAATAAGTCCGTCGTCAGGATCCATCCCGCTTACGAACATGGCGAAGTCGCCTCCCCAGGCCCCGAGCGACTTTACCGCTCCGGGAAAGGATGGAAAACTGCCGGCAATCGGTTTCCGTTTGAGGATTGAGCTGAGAAGATGTTCATGAGCTTTGATCAAGCGGATCAATTCGTTTGCTGATGTGGCCTGGCATATGGAATCGGATAGGCGCGAAACCTCTTCCAGGTCATTTTCAGCATAGTTGCTTTTCTTACGAAAGGCCTTTACTTCTTTGGCGGTATTCTGTTTTTTTCCGAGGTAGGCAAACCAGGTATTTTCACGCAGCGCATTTCCTGAAACCGCGGATGAAACAACAGGTTCACCATCAATTAGGTGGTAAAAAAGCAGTTGTGACCTTATCGCGCAGGCAATATCATAGCCCGAGCCTTGAGAAATCATTTGAAAGAGCGCAAACGGTTCTACCCCGGCCCATGCGGCGATGAGTGCACATAGTGTCGAGCTGCTGCCCAACCCCCATTCAAGGGGATAATTTGCCGTTATTTCCACCTTCACCCCGCTGGTGCCAAGCATGAAACCGGTATTGATGATGCGAACAGCAATCAGGATATTTTTTAATTCCGCAGCAACATAAGGGTTGTTGGTGGTGATAAAATCTAAGGATCGCGGGTCGAAACTGGCATGAAACCACATCCCGCCAGGTGCATAACTTTCCCAATCAATGGTTTTCCTGTTTGTTTCCTCAACGACCAAATGCTGACCAAAACGGACGGGCATTGCAAGTGCCTTAGCGCCGGATAAAACAAGGTATTCGCCCGAAATCAGGAGTTTTCCGTTGGCATGAAATTCAATGGGTGATTTCATGCAAAAAATGTTTCACGGCATTAAAACTCACCTTCCGGTTGCTGAAATACAACTCGGCCGCTTCACGTTGTCCGTTATTCACATTGAGGGTATTCAGAATGTTTGAAAGATGCAAACGCATGTGCCCCTTCTGAATGCCGGTAGTGACCAGACTGCGGACGGCTGCGAAATTGCTGGCAAGCCCGACAGATGCAACAATTCCCATCAGATCTTTTGCATTTGGATTACCCAGAACTTCGAGAGAGAGACGCGCCAGCGGATGCAGGTTGGTGATTCCTCCTACCGTACCGACTGCCAAAGGAATGGTAAGCGCGATTTTCAACGTATTCTTTTCAACAAAACAGTTGCTCAGTGCGCGATACTTTCCATCGCGGGCTGCATAGGCATGGGCGGCTGCCTCGGCTGCGCGGTAATCATTGCCGGTAGCCATCAATACGGCATCCACTCCATTCATGATACCTTTGTTATGCGTTACGGCACGTGAGGGATCGTGATGTGCAATTTGGTAAGCCAGGCAAAGTTTATCGGCAAAAACTCCGACAGGCAGTCGCCCGGCAATGGGCAGCAGGTGTTCAATTTCGCACGATGCTTCAACGGTAACGGTGCATTCAGGAGTATAGTTGCTCAGGATGGCCATGGCAACCTGGCAGTTTTTTGATTCGGGTTCATCATCAACGGTGAAATACAACTCAAGCGCCTCCGCAATATCCTCAAGGCAGGTGTTGACAAAATTGGCGCCCATAGAGTTGATGGTTTCCACCTTCAGTTCCAACTTATACAAATGGTCAATGGTGGCAGTCTCATTCATAAGTTCCAGACTAAGGATGCCACCGCCCCGGCGAACCATGTTGGATGTCAGTTTTTTAAGCCGCTCCAGCAAAAAAAGTTTAAGCTGGTGCCATCTGTCGCGAAGGTAAGCAGGATCGCCATACCAGCGAAAATATACATGCCCAAGTTTAACAGTCGACAATCTTGTTACGGTAAATCCACCCTGTTCGACCCAAAACCTCGCGCTGTGCGAGGCTGCTGCAACAACCGAACTCTCCTCAATGGCCATTGGAACATGATAAACTTTACCATTTACCAGAAAATTCGGCGCAATTCCATAGGGAGTGTGAAAACTACTGATGGTGTTCTCACTCAGTTCGAGAAAATGGCTGCGCTCGGTCTCATCCTCCATGATAAAACGCTCAAACCTGTCTTCGGCTTGGACCGAATCGTTGCACAGTCTTGCAATGAAACTCCGCTTTTCCTCCTCCGTCAGCTTCGAAAACCCACGAACAACATCATTGTTTGTCATTACTTTCTGATTTGTAAAAATGCCTTTGAAAATTCAAGTCCGTGGATCTGTCCAGACACAAATGATTGAAGATCACGATAATCACCCCGTGCAAAGCGCAGAAATGCGGAAGCCTGACCATAAATGGCTGGCAACAGACTTTTGGAAATATGGTAATATCCGTCAAGAAAAGAATGGATGCCGCCGGAGATGATCAATTGTCTGCAAACCATTGGTTTTCTGCTGGCAACCATTTCGTTCACGGTATCCAGCATTTCACCGGACGTGTGTCCAAGAGTTGCTATGGGACCATAAAGCTCCTGGTTTTGAATTGAGCTGCGCGACAATTCAATTTTTGCAAAATTTGTTCCCCCAAAAGCAGCAAAGTCAAGCGCTTCAATTGGCAGGTTCATGAGCCGATGGATGCTCGCGGGCCCCATTCCCTGGCCTACCTCCTTGACGATAATTTTCATTTTGGTCAATGACAAAAATGCTTCGATGGTATCAATGGGCGGCTGCGTTAAAACATCTCCTTCCATTTGAAGCCATTCCTGAATTGGGTTAACATGAATGATAAGCCCATCGGCATGCAGCCTTTGAACCAGATCAACAAGTTTTTCAACGCTTTTATCAGCCAGCATCTCTTCAACCTGAACAATCCCGATATTGGCATATAATGGCAAATCATTCCCGATGATACCCCTTATGTTAAAATCCTCAAAATGATTTGAATTTTCAAGAAGTATCCTGCATGATCCCAACCCCATGCCCATGCCAAATTCTGCGCAGGCACGCGCCAGGTTGCGATTGATGGTTCTGGCCTCCTGACTACCGCCAGTCATGCTCGACACCCAGATAGGAACGCGCATGGTCTTTCCCAGAAACGGGAACGCACCCTGACTGGTTTTCAGGTGGGAGCCAAGCATCGGCTCATAGATAAACCGGGTATCGGAAAGCGCAGATGCCACCTGCGATGAAAATGCCAGTGCAATGTGATCGTTTTTACGTTGTTCCATAGGTTGTTATGCGCTGGTGAAAAAAAACACTTCAACGCGCACAGAATCGTAAGTCAAGAATAAATCTGAAAACAAAGGTATAAAAATATTTATCTTTGGCAGAAATAGTAACCTGTTTTGATCCACGAAATCAACAAAGCAGGTGAGTTCTAAAATAAACTGTATGTCAGAAGAAAATCAGGTCATTGATTCATGGAAGAAAAGCGAAGAAAAATACAAAATGCTGCTGGATATGATGGTGGACGGTTATGTATTTGTGGATATGAATGGCTGGATCAGGGAGTCAAATGAAGCATATCAGAAGATGACCGGATACAACCCTTCCGAGCTGGCCAAACTTACATATGAAGAAATTACGCCTGCAAAATGGCATGAAGAGGAGCATAAAATCGTTGCAGATCAGATATTGCCAAACGGCCATTCCGTAGTATACCAAAAAGAGTATATCAAGAAAGATGGAACCGTTTTCCCGGTTGAACTCCGCACCTTTCTGGTGAAGAATGAACGGGATGAAATTGAAGGAATGTGGGCCATCGTGCGTGACATCACAGAACGGAAGATGGCTGAGGAAGCCTTACGAATATCGGAGGAAAAGTTCAGAAATATCGTTGAATGCTCCCCCATGGCCATGTATTTTTATCATCTTGGCCCGGATGACCGGCTTATCCTTACAGGAGCCAATCCGGCTTCAGATGCCACCATCGGAATTTCGCATCAGTCGCTGTTGGGAAAGACCATCGAAGAGGCCTTCCCAAATCTTGCGAGCACCGAAATTCCTGAATTATACCGGAAGGTTGCCAGGAATGAGGTTGGTCCGCAATCATTTGAAATCGGCTACAAGGATGAGCGGTTTTCAGGGTTTTATTTCGTACACGTATTCAGAACCAACCTCAATGAAATTGCCGTTGATTTTATTGACATTACCCAGCGCAGGCAAATGGAGGAGGCGCTCCGGCGGTCGGAGATCGAATACCGCGACACGCTGAATTCACTCCCCGACTGGATATATGTGGTTGATGAGCAGTATAAAATAGCCATGGTCAACGCGGCCCTTCAGGAAGAGTTGATTCGCCACGGAGTAACCCCCCAATGTATTGGTGTGGAGATAGTTCCTGATTTTCCATTTATCAGTAAACAAACGCTGGAAGACATTAAATTAGTTTTCAATACCGGGGTTGTCTCCGTCAGTGAACAAAAAATAGAATTACAAGGCAGAACCCTTTATGCAGAAGTAACCAGAGTTCCTATATTAAAAGATAACAAAGTTCTAAAAGTGATCCTGATGATCCGCGACCGGTCGAAGGAAAAGGAGATTGAAGAGATTAAACAGCGCAGCGCAACGCAAAAAGAGGTAATGCTCAGAGAAATACATCACCGGGTAAAAAACAATCTGGCCATCGTAATCAGCCTGCTTAATTTTCAACTTAAAAACAACACCAATGAAGATGTTGCCCGCATGATCCGCGACATTCAAATGCGCATACGCTCCATGGCTTTGATCCATGAACATCTCTACCGAGCCGAAAACCTCGATCAAATTCCCCTTGCGGCTTACGTGGAATCGCTCTCCTATATGATTATGACTGCATTCAGCGGGCATCGGGTTAATTTGGTCAAACAACTTGAACCCATCGATGCTAATATTGAGACTGCCCTTCCAATCGGGCTGATAATAAACGAACTTCTCACCAACTCATTCAAATATGCCTTTCCCGGCGGTTCTCCAGGCATTATCCGGATCATGCTTGAAAAACAGGAGAATGATATGTGTGCCCTGGTGGTAGAGGACAATGGGGTGGGGCTTCCGGTTTCAACCTCCATGGATTCCGAAAAGTCACTTGGTCTTTTCATTGTGAGACTGCTTGTTGAACAACTTGATGGAACAGTGAATGTTGTGCGTGATCAGGGAACATCCTTCCAGATTCGGTTCCGAAATTTAAGTTACAGGAAAAAGGACCGGTTACAGGCGGAGGAATAACCTGAATATCAGATATCGGGAAAGCTATAACAATGGCGAAGGCTGGAACCCGATTTTGACGGAAATTAAAAAGCTTGCTGAAAAACGATCATGATTATCCATAACAGACTTGATAAATCATTCGGACCAGTTGGCTCATTCGCCGGAGTTATTGTTTTTGTCGGCGGGCTGATCATGACATGCATGTCGCCTGCCGGCCTGGCATTGATAGCGATCGGCGCCTTTGCAGGCTTTTCATTTTCAAGCACATTTGTGGATGTTGTTAACCCGACTTGCACCCCGATACGAGGTATGAAATAAATCTCATTTTACAAA
>DYQT01000037.1 GCA_020719165.1 Draconibacterium orientale
CGGCCCATTGTCGGCCCATCGGCCTCCTGCATTGGTTTTATCCGTAATTATTATGGCTGGCTGTTTCATAATACGGCATACCATCTGGAGTATAAACAATTGAAAAAGAACATTTTTGAGTTCACCGATTTCGTTGTCAATGAGTTGCATGTTGAAGATATTGGCGCATCATTCCCCCATGTGGTTACCTATCATGATTCTTGTGCAGCGCTCAGGGAATACAACCTTAAAGATGAACCTCGCCGTTTATTGGCTCACGTGAAGGGTCTCGAATTGCGCGAAATGAAAGACAATGAGGTTTGCTGCGGTTTTGGAGGAACTTTTTCTGCAAAATTCGAACCGATTTCTTCAGCCATGGCTGAACAGAAAGTTAACCGCGCATTGGAAACAGGAGCTGAGTATATCGTTTCTACCGACTCCTCCTGCCTGATGAATCAGCAGGCATACATCGACAAACACAACCTCCCCATCCAAACCATTCACATTATCGACCTCCTGGCTTCTGGTTGGTAATTTACCAGGCCAAACATGCCAAATTTCGGAAATTTATCTGTTTTTTGTTGTATTTTTGTAAACTATTGGTTTGGTCTAGTGTGATATAATCTTTAAACCTTATAACAAATGATCCGAAATTTATTTCTTGGTCTGTCGCTGATCGTCGGTTTATCACTGAGCGCTCAAAAATCGGAAATTCTCCCTGCCGATCCGGCATTCATTGCGAAATATGCCAACTTCGATTTTAAAGGAAATTTTTCAGCAGCAATCTCTGAAGATGATACAAAAAACTATTTTATCCTTGACTTTTCAAAATTCACCACCCGATTCGAACGGGTTTATTTCATGAACCTCAGTTTTTCATCTGATGAAATTGTCAATATCGACTCTGATATTGCGAAAGACCGGATTTGCTTTATGGCTTATAAAAAGTATAAAGCAGATGACGTATCCAAAATATTTGATGAGATAAAGACCAAAGTAACCCTTGTTGCATCGTCGTGGTCGGAGGATAAGAAAGCGCAATGGCTGAGTGTAAACGATAAATACAAATAATACGAATTGGTTATGAGAAAAAACTGGTACATTTTTATTGTGTTTCTTTTGGTTTACGGATCCAGCTTCGCCCAGCAGGGTACCGGTGGAAACAACACCTGCGAAACTGCGGCTCCTTTTTGTACAGGAACTTTATATTCATTTCCTGCCGGAGTAAATTCTCCCGCGGGGCAAATAGGCCCCTATTATGGCTGTCTTACCACCAGGCCTAATCCTGCATGGTATTATATGAAGGTAGCGAATGCCGGTAATATCATCATTCAAATGCACAGTGAACCGGGAAGGGATATCGACTTTTGCTGCTGGGGCCCATTTGAATCACAGCAGTGTTGCGGACTTCTCACGCAACCCAAAATTGTGGACTGCAGTTATTCGACAAGCGCCTATGAAACATGCAACATTCCCAATGGTCAAACTGGTCAGTATTATATGTTGATCATCACGAATTTCTCGAATTTGCCATGCAATATCATTTTCCAGCAAACCGGAGGTACCGGGACAACCGACTGCTCCATTTTACCTCCTGCTTGTTCAAGCAACAGCCCGATTTGCACCAACCAAACGTTGCAATTCTCGGCGCAGTCCATTTCTGGTGCAACCTATCATTGGTGGGGCCCCTCAGGCTTTAGCTCACAATTGCAGAATCCCTCCATTCCCAACGCTACAATCGCCAACTCCGGTGAGTATTCGCTGAGCGTTGTTGTTGGAGGACAAACCAGCATCGATACCTCCACCACCATTGCTTATGTTTATCAGCCGGTTGCCAATGCAGGGAACGATACCAGTATTTTAAACGGAGTGACAACAACCCTGCATGGCAGTTGTTCGGCCGGTAGCGGGTCTTACCATTATAAATGGTCTCCGGCCTCGAAACTTGTCAATGACAGTGTTCAACACCCACAAACAGTTAATCTCTTTACCACACAGGTCTTTACCCTTCAGGTAACCGACGATTCGGTGAATTGCCAGGCCGACGATATGGTGACCATCAGCATTGCTGGCGGGGCCCTTGCCGTGAATGCGGTTGCAAGCCCTAATTCCATTTGCTTTGGAGGTTCTTCGCAAATTCAGGCAATTGGGTCGGGTGGTGCTGGAAACTATACCTACCATTGGACCGGACCCGGCGGGTTTACTTCTGCTTTGCCAAATCCAACAGTAGCGCCTTTGGTTACCTCGACCTATGAAGTGTCGGCTTTTGATGGATATAATACCGTAACCAGTTCAGTAACTGTTATCGTAATTCCGCTTCCGGTTGCCGATGCGGGTGTCGCCAAATCTATTCCAAATGGCACCTATACCTTCCTAAATGGCTCTGTGTCAAATGGAAACAGCAACTATTATTACAGTTGGTCACCGTCCGACAAACTTATCAATGCCGGTGTTCAGAATCCGCAAACGGTAAACCTGTCAGCTACTACTGTTTACTCTCTGGTCACTACCGACCTGACCACAAATTGTGTTAGCAGTAATGCTGCAACCGTATCGATCGAAGTAACCGGAGTACCCCTGAATGTAAACCCGGTTGCAACACCGGGTTCGATATGCAGAGGTGACTCAACCCGTTTACATGCTTCAGCCGGAGGAGGAAATACGGGTTATTATACCTATGTCTGGACTTCTGACCCGCCTGGTTTTAACTCAACCGACCCCGACCCCATTGTGAATCCGGTTGTTCAAACAAGCTATAATGTAACGGTAAACGACCAGTTTAACACCTCCCAGGGAAGTACCCAGGTGTATATTTACCCTGAACCAGTTGTTCGACTTGGCCCGGCAGATACAACAGTTTGTATTTATGATACCATTACTCTGGATGCGGGTAACTCCGGTTCTTCTTTTTTATGGTCGAATGGTTCTACCGATCAGCAAATATCCTTTGGTACCACCGGGATTGGTTCAGATACACAAATCTATTCAGTAGAAGTGATCAACGAGCATGGCTGTAAAAGTTCAGGAATCATAAGCGTAATCTTTTCTTTCGATGTTTGCGTAGGTATCGGCGAATTAAATCAATCAGGTCACCTGCGGCTTTATCCGAATCCGGCCAGAGAGATAGTGAGAGTCGATCTCAAAGGGTTTTCGGGCATAACAACAGGCTCTTTGCTGACAATTCATGGAAAGCCACTGCAAGACTTCACCCTGAGCGATCAGGTTGATGAAATATCCAGTGTGAATCTCAATTTGGCCGGTCTTCCCGGGGGAATATATCTGGTCAGGGTGAGCAATACAAATTTTACTCACATCCAAAAGCTGGTTATTGAATAGTGCCAAAAACGACTCCCAATAAAAACCCGGCTATATTTTCAGAGCGGATCCTCCTGGCTTTGATATTTCTGATGGCGTGTGGTGTTGCACCTGCTCAAACTTTATGGTATAGAAGTAATTGCCCCAAGGCCCAGAAGCAGGCAGAAATTTGGTATTTCGGTGAAAAAGCCGGTATCGATTTTCGCACCGGTACTGCATTCCCACTTTCAGATCAGAATGTGATGACGGCATTTAAAGCCTCGTCAAGCATTTGCGACAGTGTTGGAAATCTTCTGTTTTTTTCCGATGGTCGCAGGGTTTGGGACAGAACATTCACCTTGATGCCCAATGCAACCGGTCTCGCGGGCAATATGGGGGCAACTCAGCCTTCAATAATCGTTCCCTGGCCGGGCGACTCATCCCGGTATTACATTTTTACCATCGACATCCTTACATTTCAGGATTCGACTCATTATACAACCCAGGGTTTGACCCATACGGTTATCGATATGAAAGATCGAAATGGATTGGGAGATGCAAGTTCAACGGTGCTGAATACGCCATTGCTGTCACCGGTATGTCAGAAAATTACTGCGGTGAAGCATCGTAACAATCAATTTTACTGGGTCATCGTGCATGAATGGAATTCCGATCGATTTTTTGCCTACCTGGTCACCAATGCCGGAATAGCTCCTCCCGTAATCAGTGCTGTTGGAAGCTTTCATGGGGGAAACAGCTCAGGTTTCAATAATTCTGTCGGATACCTGAAGGCCTCGCCTGATGGGAAAAAACTTGCTCTGGCCATCACCCAGAAAAAAGCGATCGAGGCATTCGATTTCAATAATGAAACCGGCGTGGTTTCCAACCCCGAAAGTTATATCACACAAAAACCGGGTGTTCATCCTTATGGAATTGAATTTTCGCCAGATTGCAGGTATTTGTATGCAACGGTTTTTGAAATTGGTGGAGTTGACCCTTTGTGGCCCTCTTTTATTTATCAGTTCGATCTGAAAAACGGTCTGGTCAATCCTGTTATCGTCGACTCCCTTTTAGGCCTTCGAATGGCCGCGATGCAACTGGCTACCGACGGAAGGATATATCTCTCGCGAACCAAAAATATCACCTCAAAAAAAGATTCACTTGACGTTATTTACAATCCGAATCGTGCTGGTATTGCCTGTAATTTTAACCGTTTTGGCAATTTAACAGGCCAGGGATTCCCTTCAGCCGGACGAAAAAGTATCTACAGTTTGCCAAATGTTGTGCAGAGTTTCGTGTATGTTCCAACTTTCACCTGGGATAGCGTGTGCCATGGAGATGCAACACAATTTCATATCACCAATAAAGCCAATGTTGACTCGGTATTCTGGATTTTTGGTGACGGAGCAACCTCTGATAACCCGGATGCGGTGCATGCCTATGCAAATCCGGGAACCTATTGGGTAAAGCTGACTGAAAAGTTCAACGGAGAGGCTTATACCGACTCAATGCGGGTGATCATATATCCGTTACCGGCAATTTCGCTGGCCGATACCATCTTATTATATTCCGGATCTGCAATCAACCTTCATGCTGGAGGCGGCTACACGAATTATCTTTGGTCCACCGGATCGCAGGATTCCATCCTCAGTGTTGATAAACAAGGCTCCTACTGGGCCCAGGTTGAGGATATCCATTGCTGTAAAAATTCAGATACCACATTTGTCCAGGTGTTTGAGTATTTCATTCCCAATGCTTTTTCGCCAAACGGCGACGGTTTGAATGATTTTTTTCGTGTTTATGCCTTATATAAAAATATCACGTTTACCATGATCATCTTTGATCGATGGGGTCAGATGGTTTTCGAGTCGGATAACGTGGATATAGCGTGGGACGGAACCTGGAAAGGAGAATACTGTCCGCCAGGTTCTTATGTTTGGAGTGTAAAGATTGGTTTTTTGGGACAAGATATTATCACGCAGGGCGATATAGCTTTTAAAGGAACGGTGACAATTGTACGATGATAAACGATAGATATACACAAATCATTGCTGGTGAGCTTAATCAGTCTGCCGGTTTTGTTCAGAATACCATAAATTTGTTAGAGAGCGGCGCTACGATTCCCTTCATTGCCCGTTACCGAAAGGAGATGACTGGTTCGATGGATGAGGTTGTGATTGCCCAGGTGAGAGATCGGCTTGCTCAGTTAAAAGATCTTGATGCACGGCGAACAGCCATTCTTAAATCACTTACAGAGCAGGAAAAACTTACTCCCGAGCTGGAGGCGGCCATTGCAGGGGTTGCCTCCATGGCCGAACTGGAGGATATTTACCTGCCGTATAAGCAAAAGCGGAAAACCCGTGCCAGCATTGCCCGTGAGAAAGGACTGGAGCCACTTGCCACGTTGATTCTCTCCCAGCGATTTGATGATGTAACCTCGAAGGCACTCGATTATATTAATTTGGAAAAAGGGGTAAACACCGTCGAGGAGGCCCTTCAGGGGGCCGGAGACATTATTGCGGAAAAGGTAAATGAGGATAGTTTTGCACGCAAACGCATCCGTTCCCTCTTTCAAAAAGAGTCGGTGGTATCGGCAAAAGTAGTTAAGGGAAAGGATCAGGACGGGATTAACTTCCAAATGTATTTTGATTATCATGAGCCTTTGCACCGTGCCCCGTCGCACCGGCTTTTGGCCATGTTTCGCGGTGAAAATGAGGGTTTTTTAAGAATTGCCGTACAAGTAGAAGAGGATCAGGCATACGATATCCTTCACCGGATATTTGTCCGTGGAAATAACAATTCGTCCGTTTTAGTAAAAAATGCCATTGCCGACAGTTGCAAAAGATTGCTATTTCCCTCAATAGAGACAGAAATGCGTCAATGGGCCAAGGAAAAGGCGGATGCCGAAGCAATCAGGGTATTTGCTGAAAATATGCGCCAACTTTTACTTGCACCTCCGCTTGGACAAAGGAACGTACTGGCAATTGATCCCGGATTCCGCACAGGATGTAAGGTTGTATGCCTCGACAGGCAGGGGAAGTTGCTGCATAACGAAACCATCTATCCGCATCCTCCTCAGAATGAGGTGAAAGAGGCTATTCATAAAATCAAGAGCCTGGTCAATGCCTATAAAATTGAAGCAATTGCTATTGGAAATGGAACCGCCGGGCGTGAAACAGAAAGGCTCATCAAGTCAATTCCCTTTGATCGCGATGTGATTGCCCTCGCCGTGAATGAAAGCGGAGCCTCCGTGTATTCGGCATCGGCAGTTGCCCGGAAAGAATTTCCTGATTACGATGTAACGGTTCGGGGTTCGGTATCAATCGGACGCAGGTTGATGGATCCTCTGGCCGAATTGGTGAAAATTGAACCCAAATCGATAGGTGTGGGGCAGTATCAGCATGATGTTGACCAAAACGCACTGATGAAGAGTTTGGAGGACACGGTTGTAAGTTGCGTAAACAAAGTTGGGGTTGAGGTAAATACAGCCAGTGAGGAGTTACTCACCTATGTTTCAGGACTTGGTCCGGCCCTGGCAAAAAACATGATCAGCTACCGCAACAGTAACGGACCGTTCAAATCACGCAGTGAATTCAGGAAAGTCACGAGGTTTGGTGACAAGGCATTTGAGCAGGCTGCCGGGTTTCTCCGTATCAGGGATGCTAAAAATCCCCTCGACCGGAGTTCGGTTCATCCCGAGAGTTATGAGGTGGTTGACCAAATGGCGAAAAAGCTACATTGTACCATCGATGATCTTATGGGGAAACCGGAACTTCGTTCCCAAATTAAACTGGAAGAGTTTACGAGTGAGAAAACAGGGATGCCTACGCTGCAGGATATCATGCAGGAACTTGCGAAACCAGGGCGTGATCCCCGTCAGCAATTCGAAATGTTTGAATTTGACAAACACATTCATTCGATCGGTGATCTGCGCATAGGGATGAAACTACCCGGAATCATAACGAACATCACCAACTTTGGGGTTTTCGTTGATCTCGGAGTACATCAGGATGGTTTGGTTCACATCAGCCAGCTTGCCGACCGTTTTGTAAAAGATCCGAATGATGTGGTAAAACTTAATCAAAAAGTGATGGTTGAAGTACTGGATATTGACATGGAGCGCAAAAGGATTCAACTAACCATGAAGGGCCAGCATACTAAGCAGGAGTGATAAACGTTTCATTTATATGTGATGAATTAGGAATTAGGAATTAGGAATTACGAATTACGAATTACGATGTACGATGTACGATAAGCTACCATTTTCAAAGCATTTTATTCTTCTTTTTCTCTTTGCGTTTTTTGTGTTTTTTTGCTCCAACGACCTAAAGGCACAACGGTTTCTTGGAGCCGTCAGTCTCGGAATGAACCTCACGCAGGTGGATGGGGATGAGTTTTTCGGTTTCCATAAAGTAGGTCTGAATGTTGGTCCAATGGTTATTGTTCCCTTGGGCAAAAACAGGAATTGGTCGGTAAGTATGGAGTTGCTCTATTCGCAGAAAGGCAGTTATCACAATGGTTCTACCGATTCAACAGAATTCAGGATGAACCTGGATTATGCAGAAGTTCCCGTATTGGTACATTTTACAGATAAGAAATTGATTTCCGGCGGACTGGGCTTTTCTTATGGCCAGCTCGTAAATTACAAGGAGACAAAAAATAACTTTTACGACAGCATCTTTTTTTATCAAACCGGGTTGTCAAACAACGATATTTCAGTGATTGCTGATCTCCAGATCAGAATTTGGAGCAAGCTTTGGGCGAACATCCGGTACCAGTATTCGATGAAAAGCAATCGTACGGTTTTAGTTAAAGATCCCTCCACTTATCCCAGGATGGAATACACACGCTATCAGTATAATAATGTAATCAGCATCCGGCTGACCTGGGTCTTTAATCAGGAGAAAATTATTAAAGGTCCGAAGAAGGAGCGCAACAGCGACTCCTATTAATAAGGGATTATTCTCTTAATCAGGCGCAGTTTGTGGGTGTATCTCTTTAACTGGTTGTTGAAAATCCCTTGGTGGTCAACCGCGTCAACTTGGACTTTCCCCGAACAATGAATGATACGGTTATGGTCGAGAAGCAATCCAACATGGGTAATATTGCCATCCTCGTCGTCGAAAAATGCAAGATCACCCGGTTCTGCCTCTGCCAAAAGGCTGACAACTTCACCCTGCGTGGCCTGCTGGGTAGCATCACGCATGAGTTTCATCCCCTGCAACTTATAAACCATCTGAACAAATCCTGAACAGTCGATGCCAAAAGGGGAGCGACCTCCCCATAAGTATGGCGCATTCATATACAACACGGCATCACTGGTAAGTTGCTGTCTTTCACGCGGTCCATGATACTGAGCATCATTTGTGCTGTTCAGCCGGGTTTCTGAAACCTGCCCCTCATAGATGTAATCATGGGTGCCAATGGTGAACCGCATCTCACCCAACCCAGGGAGAGAACTCCCAAGCACCAGCGGAATCATGGCTCCTGTAGTGTCGCATAAAAGAAGTTGAACAAGGTCTGTTGCAATGGATGTTTCGGCGTTAGCAAGACGGGTAAACTCCTGCTCGTCAATAAGGTTGGTTTGGTTGGTGTTGATCCAGCCTTCATAACCATCCAGCAAAAGCTTGATCTTAAACCAGTAATTTTCTTTCTCTGTTACATGGTAGAGTTCGCCAAACAAAACCTGTGTAACCATTTCCGATTTGTGCGAGGGTTCACCTCTGACCGGAATTACGCTGTGCAGACAGATGCCGGATTCCATTTTTTGTGTTGTTGTTTGCAAATTAGTTTCTCAAGTGATCACAATGCTTTTATATCTTTCAGCGCACAACCGCTGCAACCGCTACATTTGGATGCAGGGGCTTTAAAAAACCGGTATAGGTTTATTGCGGTCGATGTGAGCGCCGCGAGTATGATTATTCCAACAAAAATATATTGCCAAACCATATCAGGATATAATTAAGTTGCCAATCTGGAACACGGCAAAAGATAGCAACCAGGCCAGTATAGTCGTGTAGGTTATCAGAAACAGGGCCCATTTCCAGCTGCCCGACTCCCTGTTTACCGTTGCAACCACGGCCACACAGGGCATGTAGATCAGAATGAAGAGCAGGTAGGATATCCCCGCAAGCGGAGTGAAGAGCTTTTGTCCCATTCGTGGCCCATCCTGGTAAGTTGCCTGCTTCAATTGAGTTCCAAGTGTTACGTTTTCGCCTTTATCATGAATATTGTTTGAGCCAAATAAAACCCCCATGGTGCTTACCACCACCTCTTTGGCAGAAGCTCCGGTGAGAAGACTTACCCCCATGCGCCAGTCAAATCCAAGAGGGGCGATTACCGGTTCGAACGTTTTTCCAATTTTGGCGATGTAGGAATGTTGAAGTCGTTCGTCCTTGCTCATTGAATGACCACCAGGAAAATATTCGAGTGCCCAGATGAGGATAACGGCGATAAGAATTACTCCTCCCATTTTGCTCAGGTATTGCTTTCCTTTTTCCCACATATGTTGCAGTATAACCTGAAATGTTGGCATGCGATAGGGAGGGAGTTCCATGACGAATGGCGCCTCGTTGCTTTTAAACAAGGTCTTTTTAAAAACCAGTGAAATTAAAATTGCAAGCAGGATTCCCGTCATATAGAGTCCGAAAATCACAGATCCGGCATAATGCGGGAAGATGGATCCGGCTATCAGGATGTATACCGGTAATCGCGCACTGCACGACATGAAAGGGTTAATCAGCATGGTAAGCAGCCGGTCGTTGCGGTCTTTGAGCGTTCGGGTGACCATAATGGCCGGAACATTGCAACCGAAACCCATGATCAGCGGGATGAAAGACTGGCCGTGCAATCCGATTTTATGCATCAGTTTATCCATGATAAAGGCTGCTCGGGCCATGTATCCGGTATCTTCCATCAGTGAAATGAAGAAAAAAAGGATGAGTATATTCGGAAGAAACACAATGATGCTGCCTACGCCATTGATGATTCCGTCGACGAGCAAATCCTTCAGCGGACCATCGCTGAGTATGCTGCTCAGTTGCGACCCGATTGAGGCTACCAGTAGATCGATCCAGTGTTTGGGAATTTCGCCAAGGGTAAAAGTTGATTGAAACATCAACCAAAGAAAAACCAGAAAAACGGGAAATCCCAGTAATTTATGGGTTAATATAGAATCGATTTTTTCACTGACCGACTTTGAAGGCATCCCGGAGGGTGTTTTTTGCTCAGTTTCTTTCAGAGCACCCGCTACAAAACCATATTTGGCATCAGTTGCCAGTGTTGCAGAGTCTTCCCTGAAGGTTGTTTCAAGCCGGTGTATCTCTTTTTCGGCAACCTGTTTTATATCAGCAAAATGAGCTGATGATTGAATGGCCGATAAAACTGCCGCATCCTTTTCGAGTAGTTTAATGCTGTAGAATCTTGAAGAGATCCGGTCGGTGAGTGATTTGTCGTGCCAGATCACATTTTGAATTTTTCCAATCGATCGTTCGAGGTCGGGCCCGTAATTGATGTGAACATGCCGGGTTACAGGGTCGCGATCTTCAAAAACCTCAATCAGCCGGTCAAAAAGCTCCGGAATACCCGTGCCTTTGGAGCTTACGGTGGGGATTACCGGGATGCCCAATAGTTTGCCAAGCCCTTTGTAATCGAGTATGTTTCCTGTTTTCTCGTATTCATCATACATGTTGAGTGCAATTACCACCCTGATATCCATATCGATCAGTTGTGTGGTAAGATAGAGATTTCGCTCCAGATTTGAGGCATCAACCACATTTACAACAATGTCGGGAACCTTCTCCGTGATATGTGTTCTAACGTATAGTTCCTCAGGCGAATAAGCGGTAAGAGAATAGGTTCCGGGAAGATCGGTGATATTGAAAGTATAACCTGAATGTTTGAATTTTGCCTCTTTTCTGTCAACGGTAACCCCGCTGAAATTGCCCACTCTTTCGTGCGAACCGGATGCAAAATTGAACAGGGTTGTTTTCCCGCAATTTGGGTTTCCAACCAGTGCAATGTCGATGATTTTTCCCCGGTCACCATCATTTGAGCGCGGTAATTTCTCTTCAATGGTACCTCTGTATCTATCTATTTCAGGCGACAGGTTTCCGGGAATATTTTGGTCATCCGTGGATATAATGTTAATCAATTGCGACTCGCTCCGCCTCAATGAAACATGGTAGCCCATTATTTTGTACTGAATCGGATCCTGCAGCGGAGCAGCCTTGATAACGGTTACCTCCCTGCCTTTCACAAAACCCATCTCTGTGATGCGTTTGCGAAAAGCGCCACGGCCTTTTACTTTTGTAATCAGGCCCGATTCACCTTGTTTAAGCTCAAAAAGGGTCGCCAATTGATTTAGATTGAATTAATGCAAAGGTAACTAAAATTGGCTAACCCCAAAAACGAGACAACCTGTTTTATCCGATCGATTTCAGATAAGACGAAGCTTCAGGCCCGAGGTTGAATATTACATCAAGAATGGAAAGTCCGGGCAGAAACCCGTGCCGGGTCTCGAAAACCTGTGTGTAATGGGGGTATGATAATTCCAGAGGATGATTTTTTGTTCCAAGTATGGTTCGAAGATCTTTTACCGAAGCCGGTGATTTTTCGAATTTTTCGGTTTGGGTGACAGAAATACCCGATTTTAATGTTTTCAGGAGCAACTGCAGTATTTCAGTGTTCAGATCAAAAAGGAATTTGAATTGTTTCTCATAAAAACGAAGAAACATATCCTGGTAAAAAAGAAAAAACGGCGAATTGCTGTACGCCGTTTCTATTGATCGCCAATGAATTTTTTGCCATGGCTGGTGTGTCGAGATGATCACATCTTTGGTAAGGGTGTGATTCCCATTCGGTTTAACAATCGGAATGCTCAAAATTTGCCTGCCATTGGGTCCAAATATAACACAATGATTCCGGATAGTCTGTTTTGAGTATGTCTCAAAAGCTTCAAGAACAATTTTGTCAGCATGCAGTGCCTCTGCCATATAGCAGGCAGGAGGCAGGTATGCTGTCGGAATCAGGATCGCCATCAATTCACATCTTTCAACAACACTTCGCTGATGGCTTGTTTAAGTGAATCTTTTGGCAATGCGCCAACCGACATTTGGGGCTGATCATTCATCGGTACAAACAGCATGGAGGGAATGCTGCGAATACCAAATGCACCTGCGAGTTCCTGTTCTGCTTCTGTATCAATTTTATAGATGTCAATTTTTCCGTTATATTCGATTGCCAATTCCTCAAGAATCGGAGCAACCATTTTGCAGGGGCCACACCAATCTGCGTAAAAATCAATAATACAAGGCTTTGTGCCTTCAAATTTCCACTCCTGGTTTTGTTCAAAATTGAAAACTTTCGCTAAGAAAGATTCCTTGGTTAAATGCTCTACCATTATCGTTGAATTAAATGTTATTAATTAGAAAAAAAAGGTTGCTTTATTTGATTATTTATCTGCTACTTTACAAGCAGTACATTTTTAATCATGTCCACATAAGCCGGTTTTTGCATGGCACCCACCGACATCTGTGGCTTCCCATTTTTGGGTACAAACAACACAGCGGGAATGGAGTTTATCTGAAATAATCCGGCTAACTCACGCTGTTCGTCGGTGTTCACTTTATAAATTCTCACTTTCCCCTGATATTCTTTTGAAAGTTCATCCATGATCGGGGCAACCATTTTGCAGGGTCGGCACCAATCGGCATAAAAATCAATAATTACCGGTTGATCACCCTTAAAAACCCATTCGTTGGGATTGGCCTTGTAATCATAAACAAGTTTTTGGAATGTTTCTGCGGTCAGTTTGTTTACTTGTCCTTCGGCGCTGGTATTTCCACTTTTATCCTTATTATCCGGATTGCTGCAGGCAGTGAAGGAAACTGGGATCAGCAGTAGCAAAATAAAAGTCAGTTTTCTCATAAAATCGGGTTTTTTAAATTTCTCTGCAAAGATAGAAATAGTTTTCAAACAAATCGCATAAGTATCACTATTTATTTTAATTTTGCATTTTGATTGAATATTATCTTATGCCGATAACATTTAAACAACTTGAAATTATTGAATTTGATGGTTTTTTTTCTCAGGAGGATGAATGCCTGAAATTTCTTTCTGAAAAGAAATGGGAATCCGGATTCGTTTGTACCAAATGTGGAAATACGAATTACTGCAAAGGTAAATCCAAATATTCCCGTCGATGCACCCGCTGCAAGACCGAGGAGTCGGCAACTGCCCATACGATTTTTCACCGGTGTCACATTCCGATAACGGAGGCTTTCCGCATTGTTTACCTCGTATGCAACGATCCTTCGGTTTCTACCTATGAGCTTTCCCGGCTGCTTGACATGCGACAGATGACCTGTTGGAAATTGAAAAGCCGTTTAATCGAATGCATTAAAAACCGGGGAGAGGTTGATATCCTGTTCAACGAAAAAAATTATTGAAGCACAACCTTTTTTATGATTGTTCCTTTGTCTGAGGTGAGCTGAAGCAGATAAATGCCCCTTGCAAACCATGAAACATCAATGGTTTTCAGATATTGCCCTTTAAAATAGTTGAGATTTTCCCGAAAAACCTGCGCTCCCTGTAAAGTTAGGATTTCAACCTGCATGTTTTGTGCCTCGTTGATCGAAAATCCAATGTTGAGCGCCTGCGAAGCCGGATTTGGAAAAACACTGAGGTTTTCAAAAACAGTGATTTCTTCGGTTCCAACCATCGGGGAGTAACTAATTTCCCAACCTGGTCCGCGTACCGATGCATTGCTGGTCCATATCAGCATAACCGAACCAGTTGATGATTGCAGCGGGGGGGGCAGTGTAGTATAGTTTCCCGACCAGGTTGCGAGTAACGCGCTGGTTCCCAAATCATAGATTTGCATCTTGTCGTTGTCTTGCTCGGTGTTGAAGTTGTTAACCGTAAGCACAATTTTCGAAGCGCCTGCCGGCATGATTTTCCATTTGCAATTGGAGCTGTTTCTGTAATCGAAGCGATCGCTGCCATCGCTGATGGTGCCCCATCCGTCGAGCAGCGTGGTGTTTGATGAACAGAATTTTATCAGATTTGCTGAATATTTGGCTTTCCAGCCAGGTGCGGTGCCGGAGCCATCAGTTGTAAAGGTGATAAACATGTGGGGGCCGGTAGATGTTACCGCGGGTAAGGTCGTCAAAACCCCGGAAAAGGAGCCGATCAGGGGTGCGGATGCATCCGCTCCGTCATACACTTTCACCATGTCATTGGCTGCGGTACTGAATGCGGAAAAACTCAGGGTTATGTTATTTACGCTGTCATCAGGCGCAATAAGCCAGCTGCAGTTGGTGTTATTCTGGTAATCGGCCATGGGGCCGCTGCCATCCTCGATGGAGCCGAAATTATAAGTGTTTAACAGGGTGCTGCCATTACAGTAGTATGGGTACATGGAGGTATTTGGCTCAATATGAAAAATTGCCTCCTGACCATTGTTAAAGGTAAAACCTCCGGGGTTCAGGTTATTCAGGTAGAAATAACCATTGGAGGATCCGCTCCATCCCCAGTTCATATGATAAAAGTCGGCTCCCTGATAACCATCGCAAACCCACGAATGACCTCCGCCACCACCCTGGCCACCATATTGAATTGGTTTTCCGGTATTCAAATCTCCTTGCAGCAGGTTGTTCCAAGCTGTTGTGGAATAGGACATTTTATTTGCTGAGATACAGGTGGAGGCATATTTAAAATAATTCTTCAGCGCTCCGGGCACAGTCGACTGGTAGGCTCCGGAAGAGCATGCACCATCACTGTTGTACATCATGTTAACACTTACTCCCGCGTGATGGGAAATCACGGCAATCGGATGGCATTCCTGGGTTGGGGAATCAGTCATCCCGTTCCAGTCATAGGTTGTATTTCCAAAATCGGCACACTGTTGTGAGTACCCTGCCGGGGTGTAACAATGTGATCCGGTTCCTGTAATGGGCCATCTCCAGTAATACATAATCTGAGCCATGGCTGTGGCAACACACCCTACCGTAACATGGCCTCCAAAGCTGCCACAGTCGGGATCGGCGGGACAAAGAACATTATAGGGGAAACCCTGATCCCATGTGCTGGCAAGCAGCGGTGTAACCTCAGTTATGGCTGATTGGGCATCGAAGGTTGTTTGAGGGTTCATGGTTGACAATCTCGACCATTCCTCCGAAATAGCGGGATTTGGAAGAACTCCGCTTTGAATATTTTGTGTGATTTCGGTTTTTCTGGAATCCATCCAGAAAATGAAATTTTCAGATTGATTTTCTGCATTGTATTGAGAATCAAAAGAATAACCGATAACCGGATAACAACAATCGTCAGCAGATATGATAATAAATCCCTTTTCGGCGAAGGTAAATGTATAATACAATGGAAGAGTGCCTGCTTTCTCAATATATTCACCTGAAATGCGAAGGTCGCTGTATGCAACGGTTTGTGACAGATGGCTGATCAACCGCTCAAACAGGAAATTTTTTGCGGCGAGTTTTGCCTTGTTTATATCCACTGGTTTTGCAATGGCGCTCAAACTGGAAAACAGAATCAGCAGAAGGAATAAAGATGCGATTTTTTTCATGAAATGAATTGATTTTGTTTAAGATACCTTGGGTTATTTTCTGTTACAAAGATAACAGTATTTGCGATGCAAAAGGCGATGGATTGCACATCAGCGGCTGAATTATACAAAAAAATGGTTACTTTCGTACGTTAAAATGAAACATATGTCGATCCTGATTAAAAATATTAAAGAACTTGTGCAGGTTGAAGATAAACCGCAACGCATGGTAGCCGGCAAAGCCATGTCGACCATAAAAACCATCAGCGACAGCTGGCTTCTGATCGAAGGCAACAGGATCAAAGACTTCGGAAAGATGCCATTTTCTGAACCGGAATCGTGGATTGAAAATTCAGGAATTGAAATAATTGATGCGGCGGGGCGGATGGTCTTTCCAAGCTTTTGCGATAGTCACACGCATATGCTCTATGCCGGGAGCCGTGAAATCGAATATATTGATAAGATAAAAGGGTTGAGTTACGAAGAAATTGCCAGGAGGGGAGGCGGTATTTTAAATTCGGCCAAACGCTTGCATGATGCAACCGAAGATGCGCTTGTGGAGCAAACGCTTGAGCGGCTGAATGAGATCATGATGCTGGGCACCGGGGCAGTAGAGATAAAGAGTGGATATGGTTTGAGTGTGGAGGATGAACTCAAAATGCTTCGGGCGATACGCAGACTGCAAAAGCTCACACCGTTAAAGATTGTGCCTACTTTTCTGGGCGCTCATGCAGTTCCTGCCGGATTTAAAGGGAAGCAGCATGAGTTTGTAGAGATGGTAATCAATGAAATGATCCCGCAGGTTGCTTCGGAAGAGCTTGCCGATTATATTGATGTGTTTTGCGATCGCGGATTTTTTACGGTCGACGAGACCGACCGTATTTTAAATGCCGGAATGAAATATGGAATGCGGGCTAAGATCCATGCCAACGAACTTGATTATTCTGGCGGGATCCAGGTTGGAGTAAAATACAATGCACTTTCTGTTGACCACCTCGAATTTACCGGTGATCAGGAAATTGAATGCTTGCTGGGAACCGAAACGATGCCAACCGTATTGCCGGGTGCTGCATTCTTTTTGGAGATGGTGTATGCACCAGTCAGGAAAATGATCAGCGCAGGACTTCCCGTTGCAATGGCCAGCGATTTTAACCCGGGTTCGTCGCCATCGGGGAATATGCAATTTATTCTATCCATGGCATGTATAAAATACCGGCTGCTGCCTGAGGAGGCCATCAACGCAGTGACTATCAACACCGCATATGCCATGGGATTGAGCGAAGAGTATGGCAGTATTGCCAGGGGAAAGATTGCAAATGTCTTTATTACCAAACCTATCCCCACCTATTCATTCATGCCTTACGCTTACGGAAGCAATAAGGTCGGGCAGGTTATCCTGAATGGGAAACAGATCATTAATCAATAACGAGTTTTCCATTGATCTTAACTTCGTTTCCTGTTAACAGGTAGATGTAAAGTCCTGTTGGCAGGTTGTTTCTGTCAAGTGTCATGGTGTTCGAGTTGATTTTTGTACGATAAACTTCCTTTCCAACAATGTTGAAAAGAACAAACGTATAGTCTTCCGTCATTTTCACCCCTTCGATGATCACCTGGGAACGATTTTTCAAGGGGTTTGGAACGATGCGTACTTGTGGTTTGCCTGCGAGGGGCTGTTCGGTGACATCGAGGATAGGGGAACATTCTGTTCCAACTGCGGCTCCCCACGATTCGCCTCCTTTTTTGAAGTAGACCAAGCGATAAAAATCCTGATCGCTTTGATCATCACGATAGTATTCAGTAATACCAAGGCCTTCGGAATAATTGCGATATAAAGTCACACTTCCGGCAGGCAGCACAAAGCAATTGTTCATAAAGCGATATTTATCGTCAATTACTTTCTTGGTTTGACGATTGTTAAAAGCTTTCATAAAACGGTCATACTGTGAAGCATAAACATTCTGACGTGCAAACTGATCGGGAAAGCGCAGGATGGTTGAATCCTGAACCATGACATTGAATTTGTATTTTGCAATGATTGTATCACGGAAATACACATGATTGTTTCCTGGATTGGTGATGGTACTTCTGCACCGATCGAACTTATAGATTACTGAGTCGATGCTGGTTCCATAGGTCGTTTTTGAAAACACGGTTTGAATCTCTTTCCATGTAGTGCTTGGGCCACCTGTTGAAGAGTTTGTGTAGCCGGAATAGTGCATTGCATCGCCAATGTTGAAATTGTAAGCCTCTTTCCATCCAAAGTCCTGAATGCCGATAACCGGTTTCAGCTTTCCAACAATGGTGTAATTGGTGGTATCGAAAGGCACGAGGTTCATGTCAAAAGTTCTCGCTAAACCGTAATGTTTGCTAAGTTTGAGATATTTTCCGTTCCAGGGGCTCGAAATGGCCAAACCATCGTTTCTTTTTGCCTGGAGTTCGATTCTCATCACATCGTCAATTACTCCCATTACACTGTCGGGCGTGATGGATGTAACTCTTGCTTCAAGGTAGGTGCCCGAAGTGAGTTTGGCAAAGCGCCAGGTTTCATCCAATTGAGCTTTGGCATAAATGTATATGGTGTCATTGTTTTTATTAAAGAAATAGAACATCCAGTTACCGCTGCTTCTGTAAATTTTTCTTCCAAGAATGGAGCCTTTCGTCGTGTCTTTGCATTCGGCAGCAGTATCGCGAATAGTTGGAAAGGAGTAGAAAATCGTATCTCCGCTTCCGGGGATGGAGTAGCTGGAGGTTTTATACGCTTTCACGATGTTGGTGTTCATCTTTTTATAAAAAGCAGGCCCCTGAGAGCAAATGTTTGTGTAATTCTGAGCATTGAGCAGAATTGGAAAAATAATGAGAATGGAGAGTATGATCTTTTTCATAGTATGGATTTTTTTACAAAAGTAGCTAAAAACTTAATAGCAAGACAACCTTCCTGTCAGAAAGGTTGCCTTGTTTATCATTAGAATCGAAAAATTAGTTTGTTTTGGCAGCTCCAGTCACCGAAGGTTTTTTTAAAGCTGCATCAGTAGCATCAAGTAATGGCTTGATGCTTATTTCGCTGCCTACGGCATTTTTCATCCAAATTTGAGGAATGAGTCGTCCGGCAGAATAGATACGGATGGCTTCATCGGCAAAGTTTTTTCCTTTGAGGAACTGATCAAGCTGGAAATCGATCAGGTGGCCAACCGGGTAGTTTGACAAGTATAACGGATTGTCGATCATGTGTGAATAGATAGCCAGTATCGGGGTGTCTTTGATCCCGAAAACCGGTGCATAGTATTGGTTCCAAACCTCAATCGCCGATTTGACTACCGTCTCCTTCAATTGTTCCTTCGTGGAACCGGGGTTTTCATAAAGCCATTTCCATACTTTCATATCCAGAAGTGAAACACCCATTATTTCGTAACTCATCCAAAAATTGTCGATGGCTGCCAGGGCCTCTTTATCCGGATCGTTGTCTTTGATTCCCAGCAATTCGAGGTCGTGTTTCTGGAATGTGAATGCAAAAGCCTCGGTGAATGCCGTATTAGGTACTCCCTGCATCATGTAATTGTCAACCATGTAGAGCGAAATCGTTTGTTCCACATTATGTCCAAGTTCGTGAATAGCAATGTTATATCCCTTGTAGTCCATTCCTGATTTACCGATTCTGGTACGCAGGTGCGCTTTGTCGCCTTTCATCTGGGCACCCCATGCATGGCCGCTTCCACGGGCAGGATCAACGGTGATATGTGAGGCGATTTCTTTGGCCACATCAGGTTTAAATCCCATTTTCATCAGCATGTTTGGAATATCGGCTTCAAAAGCCTGGGTATTTGGATATTTTGCACGGGTTGTCTTGTCGAGTAATTCCATGTTCATGTTGCTGCGTGGCTTGAAGCCGTCATACCAGATGTCGAATGGCTGTAGCGGACGGCCTAGCCGCTTGCTGATTAAATCTCCAACTTGTTTAACCTGAGGCGATGAGCAGAATTCTGTAAAGAGTTTTTCCACTTGTTCCTGCGGAATTTCCATCCCGCCATCAAAAGCACGCATGATAAAAGTAGGGTACATGGGGGTATATGGGTCCATCAGTTTCATGTTGTTGAAGAGGTTGAGGAGTGTTGCATACCTGGTATCAGGTTCGGGGGTGTTTGCAACCTCTTTCCCATCTTTAAAAACTTTATTTGAAAACGGGTTCCACTGAAACGACGGGTTGTTGATAACACTGTCGGGGATATCCTGATTGACAATGCGGAGCATGACCTGATAAATCATCCCCTGTTTCAACAATCCTTCATCACCCTTGTTATAGTTGGCTTTCAGCTCGTCTCTCAGGTTCCAGTGTGACAGAAGCTTCATCTCTTTGTCAAAATGGCTCTTCCCCTGATCATCGATCATATTCCCAACATAAATATTATAACCTGAGATATAGTTGTCGGCATTGGTGAGCGCTTCGGCAATTTTAACGTTGACATCGGCAGGTACACGGGCGGTAAACAAATCGCCCATCCGAACATGGGCCCACTCGTTGCGGCTCCACTTCGGTCCTTGTTCCTCCTTCTCCTTTAATGAATAGAAAGGGAAATTAAGCGCCATGATAAAAGCAACCTTGTTATTGAAGAAATCGTCGTTGAAATGCGCTCCGGGTTCGTACGCTCCAAATAATTCATCAATGTAGAGCATCTCGCCGATATCGAGGTGCATGCCACGCTTGAGATCAAGGCTGATCATATTGAAATGGCCAAAAAGCGATTCCCAGTTGGCCGCAAACCGGTTAAACAAATAATCAAGTTTTGCCGGATCACTTACGAAATGATTCAGGCATAAATTCTCAAAATCTTTTTCCGTTCCGTCTTTTGAAGTCCATAAGGTTGCACACTGTTTCACCCCTTTTTCCATCCGGGTTTTCGCGGTCTCGCCAAATTGTTTTGCAAGTTTGATCATCACAGAATCTATGGTTGCTTGTTTGATGTATGAAACCGAAGTTGATTCGGCGTTTTTATCGACGGGTTTACATTGTCCGAAAAGGATTGCCAATGGAAGCATAAGAAACAGAATTTTTTTCATGGTGCCGGTATTTGTGAATGAAGTAACAAAATTAAGAAAAAATGGTTATTTTCAACCTCAAACATTTTCCCTAATTTTGCGCCCTTGTTTTTATTTTGATTTTGTCAACCTATACTATTTCTACCATGAAACAGCTCATTGAATGTGTTCCCAATTTTTCTGAAGGTCGCGACATGAACGTGATCAAGACAATTACCGACGAAATTGAAAAAGTGGAGGGAGTCAGGCTGCTTGATGTCGATCCGGGAGCTGCTACCAATCGCACAGTGGTTACGATGGTTGGCACTCCTGATGCCGTAATTGAAGCCGCCTTCAGGGCGATTAAAAAGGCGTCGGAAGTAATCGACATGAGCAAGCATCACGGGGAACATCCGCGGTTCGGGGGTACTGATGTGTGTCCGCTTGTTCCCATTTCGAACATCTCCATGGAAGAGACTGCCCGGTATGCACATAAACTTGCAGAGAGGGTTGGAAAGGAGTTGGAAATTCCGGTGTATTGTTACGAAAGCGCGGCGTTGACCCCGGAGCGAAGGAATCTGGCAAATTGCCGCTCGGGAGAATATGAAGGGTTACCTAAAAAGCTGGAAGATCCTCGTTGGATTCCTGATTTCGGGCCGGCTAAGTTCAATCCGCGAACAGGGGCTGTTGCCATTGGTGCCCGGGATTTTCTGGTTGCCTACAACATCAATCTCAACACAACCTCCACCCGCCGGGCCAATGCTGTGGCATTCGATATCCGCGAAAAAGGACGACCGGTGCGCGAAGGGAATCCAATCACGGGGAAGATTAAGAAAGATGAGCTTGGAAAAGAGATATGGGTGCCGGGTG
>DYQT01000477.1 GCA_020719165.1 Draconibacterium orientale
GGACCAGGGGGTCGTAGGTTCGAATCCTACTACCCCGACTTTAAAGCCTGTAAATTATTGATTTACAGGCTTTTTAATTATTCGGAAAATATATTTCAATTTTAGTAGTGTTCAACTCAAGAAACACTCTTCCTTACCAACCAAATTAATTTCTACATTTGAATTTAATAAGCCAGCTATTGGTTTTCACTTTATTTTAACCATTTTTAAAAAATTTAATTTGAAGAGTCCTTTTCTTATTATCTGCTGCACCATAGTATTTGGAATTCTTTCCATAACCGCTTGCAAAAACCAACCTAAGGAAAACGAAGTTAGTCCTGACCAGATTTCGGTAACCGAAAAACTCTTCGACCTGAATATGACTCCTTCTGAGCGTGATTCGATGATCACCACACTCGAAAGCCAGTTAAGCGATTACAGAATAATTCATAGCCAGGCTATTGATAATTCAGTTCCGCCGGCAATATGGTTCAACCCGGTTCCGGCAGGTGCTGTTTTTAATGAGGTTCAGAAACCAATTGACTGGAAACTTCCGGCCAGAGTTTCCTTGCCTGCCGATAAAAATGAACTGGCATGGTATTCGGTAGCGGATCTTTCAGTATTGATACATACCCGCAAGATTAGCTCTGTTGAGCTTACCCGTTTCTTTCTGGAAAGGCTAAAAAAATATAGCGACACACTTCATTGCGTTATCACTTTCACCGAAGAACGCGCGATGAAACAGGCACAGAAAGCAGATGATGAAATTGCTCATGGCATTTACCGTGGCCTGTTACATGGAATCCCTTACGGAATAAAAGATTTATTTGCTGTTGCAGGATACAAAACAACATGGGGAGCAGCGCCTTATAAAGACCAGGTTCGAAACGAAGATGCAACAGTTGTTGAAAAACTCGATGAAGCAGGAGCTGTGCTGGTGGCAAAATTCTCACTTGGATCGCTGGCTATGGACGATGTCTGGTTTGAAGGTATGACACGCAATCCATGGGATTTAAACCAGGGATCGAGCGGTTCGTCAGCCGGTTCGGCATCGGCAACAGCAGCCGGGTTAGTGCCCTTTGCAATAGGTACCGAAACCTGGGGATCCATTGTTTCGCCATGTACACGATGTGGTGTAACCGGGTTAAGGCCAACCTACGGACGCGTGAGCCGTACCGGGGCCATGGCTTTAAGCTGGAGCATGGATAAAGTCGGGCCGATATGCCGG
>DYQT01000478.1 GCA_020719165.1 Draconibacterium orientale
TTCTTTAGAATTAGTCAATTCTATGCCTAGCACATCAAAATAAGATTTAGCCAATTTTTCGACAAATACCGGTCAATCACCCGGGGAACAGGATATTTATGCAAATCCCTCAATGCCACCAATTCATAGGGCAGTTCTATCCTGCAATCAGAATGAAACCGGTAAAATCTGATATGCAGCCGCTGATGGGTAAGCAAATGCGTGTATTCAACCGAAGCATCACGGAAAACAGCCTCGGCAAGGGGCATGATTGCCTGGAATTCCTGCACGATCAATGGCTGTTTATCAAGCCCCGCTATCCGTTCGATGCACGGAAAATCATACAGGTTTTTCCAGATATCACTCCCTCTCCTTTTGCTCAGGTAAACAAATTCCTTTTTATCATCAATGACAGTCAGAACCAAATAGTGAAAAAAACGGTGACGAATCGCCGCCTTCACCCTCCGGAAGGGTATTTCACCAACAGTGTTGTCAAGGTATGCTTTGCATTCGTTTTGAAAAACACACTGCCTGCAACCGGGGTTGGAAGGGGTGCAAACCATTGCGCCAAATTCCATCATGGCCTGGTTGAAATCTCCCGGGTTTTGATGATCTATCAATCCAAGGACAATATCCATAATCTTCTTTTTGGTCGGAGGCAGATCAATTGATTCGCTGATTCCATAAAGCCTCGAAATGAATCTCAGCACATTTCCATCCATCACCGGATAGGGCATTCCGAAACAGATGGAGGCAACAGCCGCTGCAGTATAATCACCAACTCCCTTCAGATTTCGCAACCCGGCGTATGTTTCCGGGAAAGTTCCCTGGTGATTTTTCACAATTTCCAGGGCGGTTGAATGTAAATGCCTGGCCCGCGAATAATAACCCAGTCCCTGCCAGAGTTTCAGAACCTCCTGCTCCCCGGCCAAAGCCAGATCCTGCACTGTGGGATAGTTTTTCGCAAACTTTTCATAATAGGGAGTTCCCTGCTCAACGCGTGTTTGTTGCATAATAATTTCCGAAAGCCAGACCAGATAGGGATCCTTTGAGCGCCTCCAGGGAAGATCGCGCCTGTTTTGCCAATACCAGGAAAGTAGTCTAACCGATAAATTCATGGAAATTATTTCAAAGCGACAAAGGTAACATAATGGTTAATTTTCTTTTAAATCACAGCAATTCAGCATAAAAAAAAACATTGTTGATAATTAAATAGTTACAAAGTGTT
>DYQT01000221.1 GCA_020719165.1 Draconibacterium orientale
GTCATTATCCAAATGTACTAAAAAATCACTTGACCGAAAGGGATAAGCAGTCATTGTTATTTACATGTTCGACCATTAGTTGGCTGAATCCCAAAATCGAAACGAATGGACTTTTGAGGTCGTGGGCGAGGATGGAGAAAAATTTGTCCTTTTGGGCATTTAACTCCCGCAGGTTGTGTTCACTTTGTTGCAACTCAATTTCAATTTTTTTACGCTGGGTAATGTCATGGATGATCGAAAAAAGCAATTCTTGTTTCCCAATGGTGATCGGGGTGGAATGAACTTCGACCGTTCGCATTTCCCCATTTGACAATTTATGAAGGAAGATAAAATAGTTGCGTTTTTCATTCAGGGCATTCAAACGTTCTGCTTTAATTTGTTCTGGAGGATCACAATTGATCTGGTCAATAAACATTCCTCTGATGGTCTCGACCGGATACCCATAGAATTCGGATGCTGACATGTTGGCGTCCACAATCGCTCCGCTATAAGGCTCGATGAGCAGCATTATGGCCTGATGCCTTTCAAACATGGTTCTGAAGCGCTGTTCTGCCTCCTTTTTAGCCTCTTCGGCCAATTTGCGTCTGGTAATATCGTGCAGGCTGACAAACACCTGATAAGGATTTGTTTCACCTGTTCGAAACTGTGGAATGGCATCAACGATGAGCCACGTGTATCTGCCTGTTTCGGGAACAAAGACACCAAAGGTTTGGTTGATTTCGGGTTTGCCGGTAAGCAAAGCTACCATCGAAGGATGCTTTTCGGGTGGTAAAATTTCGTTGAACTCATTAATGATTTTCCATCGCGGGTCGAAGGAATCTTTGCCCAAAAACTGATTCCTGGTTAAGCCAAACATCGATAAAGCAGCATCATTCGTATCAATTATTTTTCCGTCGGCTGCCTAGAAGAATATGCCCTGCGAAAGATTTTCGAAGAGTGTGCGATACCTTTCTTCACTGGTTTTGATGAGCATTTCAGCCTGTTTTCGTTGGGTAATATCTTCGATGAAGCCTTCGAGAAATAATAATTCATCATTTTCCGAGAAAACGCCACGCCCTTGTTCCCAAACCCACCGAATCTGGCCATTTGCACATATTATCGGATATTCTTCTCTGAATACACCTTTTACCCTGAGCAGCTCCTGCCACTTTTTCCAAAGTGGTTCCTGGTAATCGGGATGGACAATATCATTAAATGTTATTCTATGGTTCAGTATAAAATCATCAGGCGGATAACCGGTTATTTTTTCACAAGTTTCACTAATATAAATCATTGTCCAGTTTTGGTCATTCTTACACCTGTATACAAAACCCGGCAGGTTGGCTATCATGGTATTCTGTACCCTGTCTTTTTCTTTTAGTATTTTGTTTTTATCCTCAAGAAGGTCAACAAACTGTTTTCTTTCAGTAATATCCCTCGAAAAAACAGCAACACGATCCACTTGTCCTTCGGCATTAAATACCGGATTAATAACATACTCATTCCAGAAACCAGCCCTGAAATCCTCACCAACTGAAGGCCTCCCGGTTTCTTTAACTTTATTAATCAATGCTTTACGTGCAACCACCAATTCTTGTGGCAAATAATTGAACACATTTTTACCCAGTATTTCATTCCGGGTTATTTTTAACCGGCTGGCGTGAGCCTCATTGCAATCAATCACAATGCCATCCTTATCAAGGAGAACGAATACATCGTTGGTTGATTCCATAATAGCCCTTGCATTTGCTTCATTCTCCCTGATTTTTCCTTCCCATTCTTTACGTTCCGAAATGTTGCGCACAATAGCCAGTACTGCATTATCGGTGTAAGGCACCATTCGACATTCAAAATGGGTATCTCGTTTTTCGTTTTTTGGCAGGTTATACTCAAAAATGATGATTTCGCCGGAAGAGATGGTTTTCGATACTTTATCCAGGGTCAGTTCACTAAACCTCCCTGGCATGACCTCCGAAATATTTTTACCAATAAAAAGTTCTGGGGACAGATACAAATCTTCCCTTGCACCTTTGTAGTCCAAAAAAACACCTTCGCTGTTAATGGTGAAAATCATATCGGGGATGGCGAATATCAGGGCATGGGCATGCCTTTCGCTTTTAATAAGCGCATTTTCAGCCTGCCTGCGTTCAGTGATGTCCTGTGCCATGCTGAGGAGATAGGTTTCGCCTGCCAATTCAATTTTTTCAGCAGACATCAGAAGGTCGCGGATATTGCCTGACTTATGGCGTACCTGGATCTCCTGCCGCACTTTTCCAGTTGATGAAATTTCACTTATCATGTGGCTTCGCTGTTCCGGATTAACCCAAAGCTTCAGTTCGGCCGGGGTGTGTCCGATGATTTCTTTGTAAGAAAAACCAGTTGTTTGCTCCCATGCTGCATTGGTATCCATCAAACGATTGTCGGTTAGGCGGGTGATCGCAATAGGCGCCGGGTTGGCATGGAAAATAACAGAAAAACGGGCTTCGCTTTCACGTAGTTCCTCTTCGGCATGTTTTTTTTCTATGATGATACCGGCCATCTCCACAGCCCATTTCATGCTCTCCAGACTTGCGGAAGTTGGTTCACCAATTTGATGACTGTAATTTGCGAAAGTACCAAGCAGCACTCCTGCCGACGATAGGATTGGCATTGACCAGCAAGCCTTGATTTCATTTTCCCTGGCATTGTTAATAAAGTTATCATAGGGCAACCAGCGTGGGTCGTTCTGAATATCAGCGGCAATGGTCAGTTTATGAGTATAGGCGGCATTACCACAACAAAGCACATCGGCACCAACAGGCAAGCCTGAATCCATCAGTGCCCAATAGTCAGCAGGCAGGTTCGGTGCAGCGCCTGGCAACAATACCTTACGAACCGGGTCGAACAATAGTATGGATCCGGTAATTGTTCTATCCTCTTGTTCGGTATATTGCACCAATAGATTCATAATCTCTTTCAGGTTGATATCTTGTGTTACCTGACTCAAAACCGAATTACGTCGTCCTATGGCTTCACTCTCTTTTAATGCCTTCTCTGCTTTACCGCGCCCAGAAACAAGGAAGGTGATAACCGCTGCCATAAGGATGAAGATAAATACACGAATGAGTGCATCTGTAAGAATTTTCGCATCATGCGGGAATAGCGCAATCAGGATGAAATACCCCATCGCTATTGCAACTGAGTAGATAAAACCAGGTTTTGCAAAGTAAATGCAGGCAATGATTATTGGAATGTACAGGAGATTTTGAAAAATTGTGGTTATACCCCACATTAGGGCAACAACCCCGACTCCGAAACCGATGAGCGTTGTTAACCCAATTGTAATTGCCGGGAGAAAGGGCCAGAATTGTTGTTTATTCGTTGGTAAAGACTGTAATTGTTTCATAACGATAACCTCCGATTATTTGCGGGGCCGAATGTATTTGCAAAGCCGATAGATTTTACAAGGTAAAATTACCAAATATTTAATAGGCTGTCAAACTGAAACAAAAATTTCTTCATGCCATATTAATGCCCTATAGGCGCAAATTCTCCATATAGTTTATAAAAGTACTATCTTTGTTAAAACATTAAAAAACAAAATATGGATACGCTGAATTTAGACCAGAACAAGCGCTATTCCTATGCCGACTACCTTACCTGGATGGACGATGTGAGGCGCGAATTATTCGATGGATTCATAAAGTTGATGACCCCGGCGCCATCAAGAAGGCATCAGGAATTATCGGTAAACTTAACTTTACAAATTGGAAATTATCTATTGCATAAAAAATGCAAACTTTACCATGCTCCATCAGATGTGAGATTTCCAAAGGACAAAGAAAACAAAGATGACAAACAGGTATTTACAGTTTTGCAGCCTGATATTTTCGTGGTTTGCGACTTGTCGAAATTAGATGACAGTGGTTGCCTGGGCGCACCGGATATGATTGTGGAAATTATCTCGCCAAAAAATTCAAAACGCGACACCCACGATAAATTTGAAATATACCAGAAATATGGCGTACGCGAATACTGGATTGTAAACCCCAGCGATGAAAATGTAACCGTTTTTGTTTTGGATGATCAAAGCAAATTCCAGTTTGTGGGCATGTATGCCGAAGATGATAAAATTCCCGTAAATATTTTTAACGGCGATTTCAAGGTTGATCTGACGGAAGTTTTTACCTCTTAGGGTTTTGTTTTCCCTTTGTTGACTGGCAGAATGAAAGCAGAATCAAAGCATCCTTCCACACCCTGTCCCCCTCCTCTTCAAGGGAGCCGGGGAGAGGTCAATCTCAATGCTTCACCAATTTCAACACCCTTGTCATCCGGTTGTCACTAAATCTCACAAAATAAACACCCGGCTTCAAACCACTGACATCTATTCCGGTTGTTTCATTGACTATCTGTTTCGTTAAAACGAGCTGGCCGCGAAGATCATACATGGTCAGTGATCCGTTCTGATCGATTGATGCACCGGGTGAAGAAACATACACCATTGAATGGGCTGGATTCGGGTACAGAGTGACCAGACCCTGCGACAGGTCCGGTTCCGAGGAAACCATGATCGAATCTAAAACCGCTTCATATCGATAAAGCTCTATGAGATTGATATAAACGTCCCGTTGGTAATCAGCAAAAACAGAAAGACCGCCATCATATGGTTGCCATGTGTTTTGATACCACCACATGTATTTACCCGTCAGCGAGTTTCCTGCTTGATCATAAGTATATTGTTGCGTAGCTCCATTCTTCCAGTATGAATTGTCCCATTGTTGGGAAGTCTGCGACAGCAAATTATTGCTGGTATCATATAAATAAAGCATACGGTTCTGGTTGACCCATGCACCACCCGACCAACCCTGGCTTGAAGATAGGATATTGTTTCCGTTCCCATCGTATAAATAGGACGACAAATGATTATTCTCCCAGGCATTGTTTTGCCACTGTTGATTCAAACCAAACAGTCGGTTTCCGGCAGTATCAAGCGTCATGGTGGACAATGAGTTGTTAACCCATGAAGAATTTTCCCACAGTTGCCGGAGGTAAGTAAGAAGATCGCCATTTGACGTATAGGTAAAGGTATCCAGGTTGGTCACCGACCATCCATTATTGATCCATGAGGAGCCAACAGCACTGATTCTGTAACCGTTGGTATCATAGGATTGGATGTAGAGCGAGTAGTTCACCCAGAGACTGTCCTGCCCTTGCTGTTGCATACTGGTATCATTTAGTCCATTGGCATCAAAGTGGTTGTAATAATGCCAGTCGTTCATCCACCTGTTGTTTTGCCACCATGTCTCTTTCCAATCCACCATGTCGCCATTTGAATTATAGACAAACTTCTTTGTAGATTTATTCACCCATGCATTGTTTTCCCATTTTTCACTTAAATAGGCCAGCCAGTTGCCGGCTGAATCAAATGTAAAGGATTCCCGGGCGTAATTTGTATACACGAAACTGCTTTGACGGATCTCCATCAGTTGAACAATGGAGTCGCCCGCTGAACTATACTTTCGTGTAACCCGGTAATATGGATCTGACCCCGATGTTTTGTAACAGAAGATGGTGTCCCACTTCCATACATAGGAGCTGTAATGAAATAAAGTAGTTATTCTGCTTTGTTATCGGGACTAAT
>DYQT01000479.1 GCA_020719165.1 Draconibacterium orientale
GGAACTGGCCTTTCAACAGGAAAGATATGGAAATCTATGGTAAAACCGGGTACATCCTTACTACCGATAATGTGCATATGGAAGTTCGTACAAGCGAGCAATCAGCGGAACAAATGCTCACCATTGATCAGGATAAGACCATTGCACTAAACCCCTTTTCTTTTTTTGCATCTGTAGTTAGAGGTAATACAAAACTTGCATCAAACGATCCTTCGTCACTCAGTTTAAACCTGGTTGCCATGGAAATTCTTGATAGCGCAGTTCAGTCGGCAAGAAGCGGGAAGACTGTATATTTAAAATAAATTCAGGAAAGATAAAAAAAGAGTTCTATCGTTGCCCTTTACAGACCTCGCCCACTGCCTCCCTCTGCTGAAAAAGGAGAAGGGGGGAGGAGCATTGTGCAATCATCATAATTCAATACATTTACTGAAACATTTACCAGCCAGCACAGGCTTTCAATTTACCGGAGCCATATTTAATAACATCTCAAGAAATGAACGACTCAGCAAATACGCCTAAAGAAGCGGCCATACATTTTCTACAGCTTACGGCTGCCGGTAATGTGAACGAAGCTTTTTACCTCTATGTGAGCCCGGAATTCCGGCACCACAACATGCATTTCAAAGGGGATGCGGATTCGCTGAAAGCAGCTATGCTGGAGAGTGCTGCTTACCTGCCTGCGAAGCAACTCGAAATAAGGTTTGCCATCGCCGAAGAAAACATGGTTTCTGTTTACTCTAAAGTTACCATCAGCCCCGGGGAACCCGGGATTGCCCTGGTGCATTTTTTCCGTTTCAGCAACGATAAAATTGTTGAACTGTGGGACCTGGCACAAGCACCTCCGGAAGAAAGTATAAATGAAAACGGCCTGTTCTGAAATCAAAATTATGATTCTAAAAAACAAACTTGATAAATCATTTGGCCCGTCGGGGACATTTGCCGGCTATACGATACTTGTTATCGGACTCGTTGTTACCTGGTCAAACTGGGGCGGATTATTATTGGTTATAGCAGGTGCTTTTATGGGGCTTTCATCCACAAGTACAGTGATCGATACAGATAAAAAAAAGATCCGGTATATAAACAACTTACTTGGTTTTATACCGACGGGGAAATGGATGGATATCAATGCTACCATGAAACTGGGCATTAAAGAATCAAATGTTACCTGGACGACTTTCAGCCGGAGCAACCGCTC
>DYQT01000480.1 GCA_020719165.1 Draconibacterium orientale
GCATCCCCATCTGTGCTTTAATGGAACCATCGGCAAACTGAACCATGGAATGAATTATGCTTTGCGGGTGCACAACGACTTCAATCTGCGGGATACCGAGGTTAAAAAGCCATTTCGCCTCAATTACTTCGAGCCCTTTGTTCATGAGCGTTGCCGAATCGATAGTGACTTTGCAGCCCATATTCCAGTTCGGATGTTTTAGTGCCTGTTCTTTTGTTACATAAAGCAGCTCATCGTGGCTCTTTCCCCTGAACGGGCCGCCAGATGCTGTAAGAATAATTTTTTCGACCGGGTTATGAAATTCGCCTGCAAGACACTGAAAAATAGCCGAATGTTCCGAGTCGACGGGATAAATGTTAACACCTTTATCACGCGCCAGTTTTGTAACAAGTTCACCGGCAACTACCAGTGTTTCTTTGTTGGCAAGCGCAATTGATTTTCCGGCTTCAATAGCCCTGAGTGTTGGTTTTAATCCACTCCAGCCAACCAGGGCAACCAACACCATATCAATACTTTCCATTTCAACAAGCTGCTCGATGGAAGTTGTACCTGCATATACTTTAATATCATACGGATCCAAGGCTTCAAACACGCGCTGGTACAGACTTTCGTTTGAAATTACCACGGCATTAGGCATAAATTCCCTAGCCTGCCTGATCAGAAGGGTCGAATTGGAATGTGCCGTAATCACCTCAACATCCAGTTTGTCGGGGTGTTGCCTGATTACTTCGAGTGCCTGTGTCCCGATTGAACCTGTTGATCCTAATATGGCAATGCGTCGTTTCAAAAGTGGTAAGATGTTTGTTATGTGATTGTTATAGATAGAAAGTGAAAATCAGCATCGACTCCGCTCAGTCTGACAAATACTATTGTTCTTTTAAAAAAGTAGAATGAGGCAATGTGGCTCGATTAAAAAACAATGTAATCTTTCGGATTTACGGGCATGCCATTAACCCATATTTCCAGATGCAAATGCGGACCGGTTGATAATTCGCCGCTTTCGCCGATAATGGCAACGGGTTCGCCGGCATAGATGATATTTCCTTCTTTCTGCAACAGCACCGAATTGTGTTTGTATACAGAAATCACGTTACCGGGATGTTGAATGGCAATTACGTAGCCTGTTTCGACTGTCCATCCCGAAAAAATAACAGTTCCATCCTGGATGGATTTTATCACCTGGTCACGGGCAGC
>DYQT01000222.1 GCA_020719165.1 Draconibacterium orientale
GCCTCACAATCGAAATAAGGTTCCCTGCATAAAACATCGCTTCGGGAATTTCCCTACTTTACGTACTTGAAATCTTTACCCAGGTATTTTGCCGTATTTCCCAACTGTTCTTCGATGCGGAGTAGCTGGTTATATTTTGCAATCCGGTCGGTACGGCAAGCCGATCCTGTTTTTATCAATCCGGTGTTGAGTGCAACGGCCAGATCAGCAATGGTAACATCTTCCGTTTCGCCCGAACGATGACTCATCACCGCGGTATAGCTGTTACGGTATGCCATGTTCACTGCATTGATGGTTTCGCTTAAAGTTCCAATTTGATTTACCTTAACCAAAATTGAATTGGCTACCCCTTTTTTTATTCCCTGTGAGAGGCGCTCAACATTGGTTACAAAAAGGTCATCGCCAACCAATTGAATTTTGCTACCCATCTCCTTGGTCATTAGTTTCCAGCCATCCCAATCATCTTCGGCCATACCATCCTCAATGGAAATAATCGGATATCGTTTTGCCCAATCTTTCCAAAACGCAACCATTTCAACAGGGGTCAACTTGTCACCGGTTGATTTTTTCAGATGATATACATTTTCCTCAGGGATGTAATACTCTGATGATGCAGGGTCGAGGGCAATGTAAATATCTTTTCCCGGCTCATATCCTGAAATTTCAATAGCTTTCATGATCATTTTAAGCGCCTCTTCATTCGACTTGAGATTTGGAGCAAAACCACCTTCATCGCCAACATTCGTAGAATATTTACCCTTTTTCAAAACCGATTTAAGATTATGGAATACCTCTGCGCCCATGCGAAGCGCTTCGCTGAATGAGGATGCTCCAACCGGCATGATCATAAATTCCTGAAAGTCAATAGAATTATCAGCATGTGACCCTCCATTGAGTATGTTCATCATGGGAATCGGAAGCGTTTGGGCGGCAACTCCTCCAACATACCGGTACAACTCCATACCTGAAACCTGAGCAGCAGCATGAGCAGCAGCAAGAGAAACCGCAAGAATGGCATTTGCGCCAAGTTTCGCCTTATTGGGAGTGCCGTCAAGTGCGATAAGCGTATTATCGATCTCAATCTGGTCGGTAACATATAAACCTTCAACCTCTCCGGCGATGATGTTATTCACATTATGAACAGCCTGTAAAACACCCTTTCCAAGATATACATGCTTATCATCGTCACGTAATTCAACGGCTTCGTGTACGCCTGTCGATGCTCCTGATGGAACAGCAGCCCGCCCAACGATTCCGCTCTCGGTGATAACATCAACTTCGATGGTTGGATTTCCTCTTGAATCCAGAATTTGTCTGGCGTGGGTTGATAAAATAGTACTCATTCTTATATTTTTTTAGATTGTTAGAACTTGATGAATAAAAAAAAGGACAACATAATCTCTTACGTCGTCCTTGCAATATTTTTGATATTAATGTGGCTTCACTGTACGAATTTCTGGTTAGACTTCCGCAGCATTCGATGACACATCATCTGCAGGCACTTCGGTTTTTGCTGTTGGTTTTTTATCGGAAACTGCCGTAACAGCTTTTTCTCCGGCAACTGCCTCTGTTCCATCATCAGCCTTTTTCTTGGCGCCGGCTCTTCTTCTGCGGGTTGTTTTAGTCTTGCCGCCATCCTTGGCAGATAACATGGCCTCATTATAATCAACCAACTCGATCAGACACATTTCGGCATTATCACCAAAACGATTACCCGTTTTTAAAATACGAGTGTATCCTCCGGGGCGATCCATGATTTTTTTCGAAATCTCGCGAAAAAGTTCCGTTACAGCCTCTTTGCTCTGCAAATAGCTGAAAACAGTCCGCCGTGAATGGGTTGTATCGTCTTTTGATTTGGTGAGCAAAGGTTCAACAAATACCCGAAGTGCTTTGGCTTTGGCCACAGTAGTATGGATCCTTTTATGAATGATCAGCGAGGCGGCCATATTTGAAAGCATCGCTTTTCGGTGCGCACTTTTTCTTCCTAAATGATTAAATTTCTTCTGGTGTCTCATCGCAATTAATCCTTATCTAATTTATATTTCGTCGTATTCATACCAAATTCAAGTCCCTTGGATTTCACCAACTCTTCAAGTTCGGTAAGTGATTTTTTGCCGAAATTGCGAAACTTCAGCAAGTCATTTCTGTTGAAGGCAACCAGGTCGCCCAAATATTCAACATCCGCAGCTTTTAAACAATTTAAGGCTCTCACCGAGAGATCCATGTCAACAAGTTTTGTTTTTAAAAGTTGACGAATATGTAGAGAGGTTTCATCAAATTCTTCCGTAACAGCCTTTTCAGCCGAATCCAGTGTTATTCTTTCATCAGAAAATAACATAAAATGGTGGATCAGGATTTTGGCAGCCTCTTTCAACGCATTTTTCGGCTGAATTGAGCCATCGGTAACCACCTCTATGACCAATTTTTCATAGTCGGTTTTTTGTTCTACCCGGAAATTCTCAATATTAAAGGTCACATTCTTGATGGGAGTATGCACCGAATCAATGGCGATTCTGCCCAATGAGGAACTTAAAGTTTTATTTTCTTCGGCAGGAATATACCCGCGACCTTTGTCAACAGAAAGCTCAATACTTAACTTCACATTGGCTTCCATATGGCAGATCACGATCTCCGGATTTAAAACCTGGAAAACTGATAGAAACTTGTTAAGGTCTCCGGCTTTAAACTCCTTTTGCTGGGCAATGATGATGGTTGCCTTCTCAGAAATTTCCGTTTCAATCAAACGTTTGAACCGAATTTGTTTCAGGTTCAGAATGATTTCGGTAACATCCTCGATTACGCCCTTTATGGTAGAAAATTCCTGCTCCACCCCTTCAATCTTCATCGAAGTGATAGCATAGCCTTCCAAAGACGACAGTAAAATTCTCCTAAGCGAATTCCCGATGGTCACACCAAAACCAGGCTCCAACGGACGAAATTCAAATACTCCGCGGGTTTCATCGGCTTCCACCATGATCACCTTATCAGGCTTCTGGAACGGTAATATTGCCATATTATATTTTTTTTTGTTAAGATTATTTCGAATACAATTCGACGATAAGTTGTTCCTTAATGTTTTCAGGAATTTGATCACGCTCAGGATAACTCATAAATTTTCCGGTCATCATTCCGCCATCCCACTCAAGCCAGGGGTATTGGTTTCCACGACCTGAAAGCGAATTGGTAATGATTTCCAATGATTTTGACCGTTCACGCACAGAAACCAAATCTCCCGGGTGAAGTTCCATCGAAGGAATATTCACAACTTTCCCGTTCACCAGAATGTGACGATGTCCAATTAACTGGCGTGCACCATCACGTGTAGGTGAAATGCCCATCCGGAAAACCACATTGTCAAGACGCGATTCAATAAGTTGTAACAATACTTCGCCGGTGATACCGCCTTTACGCGCAGCTTTTAAGAAGATATTTCTGAATTGACGCTCAAGAATACCGTAGGTGTATTTGGCTTTCTGTTTTTCCATAAGCTGGGTACCATATTCCGAAACCTTCGCTCTGCGCTTGGTTTGGCCATGCATTCCCGGTGGATAATTCTTTTTCTCATAACTTTTATCAGGACCAAAAATAGGATCTCTGAACCTTCTTGCAATTCTGGACTTTGGGCCAATGTATCTTGCCATGGTAATTGATATAATTAAGTGTTAAACTCTTCTTCTTTTCGGAGGACGGCAACCGTTGTGCGGCAACGGTGTTATGTCAACAATCTCCATCACTTCGATTCCGGCTGTATGAAGGGTGCGGATGGCAGATTCACGTCCTGCACCGGGCCCTTTTATAAATACTTTCACTTTGCGAAGCCCAAGATCAAATGCAACCTTGGAAGCATCCTGTGCAGCCATCTGAGCAGCATAAGGGGTGTTCTTTTTTGATCCCTTAAAACCCATTTTTCCTGCTGAGGACCAGCTAATTACCTGACCGCCATTGTTGGTCAGCGTGATGATGAGATTGTTGAACGAGGCGTTTACATAGGCTTTACCTATTGTATCAACCTTGACAACCCTTTTCTTTGAACTTTTTTCAGTCTTTGCCATATGTTATTTTACTACTTGCATGAACGATTAACCCTTGGTTGCTTTCTTCTTGTTGGCAACGGTTTTTTTCCTCCCCTTGCGGGTACGTGCATTGTTCTTGGTACTTTGTCCGCGAACAGGCAAACCTAAACGATGACGAATTCCCCGATAGCAACCAATATCCATCAATCGCTTGATGTTCATCTGAACCTCAGACCGTAAGGCACCTTCGATTTTAAAATTATCGTTGATGACCGCACGAATCTTGTTCTGCTCCTCGTCATTCCAGTCCTGAACCTTCTTATTCCGGTCCACACCTGCCACATCAAGGATCTTCTGAGCATTGCTTCTCCCAATACCAAATATATAGGTCAGCCCAATTTCACCCCGTTTATTTTTAGGTAAGTCAATACCTGCAATTCTGGCCATATTAATCCAATTTTATGTTTGTAAAATCTTAACCTTGTCTTTGTTTAAATTTCGGGTTTTTTTTGTTAATGACATATAATTTGCCATTCCTGCGAACGATCTTGCAATCAGCCGATCTTTTCTTAATTGATGTTCTTACTTTCATTTTACGTTTACTTTATGTCGTCTATTGGTATCTGAACGTAATTCTTCCTTTTGATAAATCATATGGTGACATTTCAATCCGGACACGATCACCAGGAAGGATCTTAATATAATGCATCCTCATCTTTCCTGAAATGTGCGCTGTAATTACATGCCCGTTCTCCAATTCCACCCTGAACATTGCATTTCCGAGGGATTCGATGACCGTGCCATCCTGTTGTATTGACGATTGTTTTGCCATGCTATATACTCCTTGATCCTAATACCTCTTCAATGTAGCTGAAGGTAGAGAGGACATCTGTTTTTTCCTTTCTGACTGCAACTGTAAGTTCAAAATGTGCGGAAGGCAATCTGTCTGCCGTCCGTATGGTCCATCCGTCTGGATCCTGAACAACCGTCTTGGTTCCCATATTGATCATGGGCTCAATGCAAATCGTCAAACCTTGTACCATTTTCACCCCAGCTCCCCGCCTTCCGTAATTGGGAACATCCGGTTTTTCATGCAATTGTCGCCCAATACCATGTCCAACAAGTTCGCGAACAACGGAATAACCAAAACCTTCCACATAATCCTGAATTACCGCGCTGATATCTCCAACCCTCCGTCCTGCTACTGCCACATCAAGTGCCAGATAAAGCGATTCTTTGGTCCGTTTAAGCAGGTTTAAGACCTTGTCCGACACCTCTCCAACCGGAAAGGTATAAGCAGAATCACCATAAAACCCATCCTTATGACATCCGCAGTCAATCGATACTATATCACCATTTCTAAGAACTCTGTTTCCCGGTATTCCATGTACAACCTCTTCATTGGTCGAAACACATAAGGTTGCCGGAAACCCTCTGTATCCTTTAAACCCGGGTATTGCTCCTTCAGCCCGGATAAAATCTTCAGCTATTTTGTCAAGTGTTAAC
>DYQT01000481.1 GCA_020719165.1 Draconibacterium orientale
CTGGCAGCCTGCCTGCTTGAACCTCAGTCGGATGATGGCCTGCTCTTTTGGAATTTTTTCGACAAATATCTGGTGCCTCAATGGGGCGGCGATTATTTTCCTTATCCTGTTTTTCGATTGATGGAAAAGACAGGATTTTAAGCCTTTGGTAAAGATTTTATCAATCATCATCATTAATATTCACCATGATATTCGGCGAAAGCCAAAGGATAATTTTAATAAAACTTCTTACTCATGAAATCGTTGAAACACATTTTTGCACTTTGTCTTTTTTTTCTTCAGACATTGCTGGTTTTCCCGTGTACCAATTTAATCGTTACAAAAGGCGCTACCACGGATGGCTCGGCATTTCTGGTTTACACCAACGATGGCGAATGGCTTTATCAGCTCACCAACAAAGCTGCGGCTGATCATCAACCCGGCGATTACCTTGAATTTCCGGGAGGTAAAAACGGAAAACCAGGCAAAATAAGCCAGGTGCCGCATACCTATGCTGTTATTGGGTTTCAGATGAATGAACACCAGTTGGCTGTTGGCGAAACCACTTTTACAGGAAGAGAAGAATTATGGAACCATTCAAAGTACCTCCAGTACTGGCACTTGATGAGTTTGGCGCTCGAAAGGGCAAAAACAGCCCGTGAAGCTATTTTGGTAATAACATCGCTTGTCGAAGAATACGGCTATGGCAGCGAAGGCGAATCGTTTTCGCTGGTTGATCCCAACGAAGCGTGGATAATGGAGATGGTTGGAACAGGTGATGGTGGTGAAGGTGCTGTTTGGGTGGCTGTGAAAATCCCGGATGGAAACATCGCGGCACATGCGAATATGGCGCGGATTGGTGAGTTCCCGCTGGACGATCCCGACAATTGTCTGTATTCAAAAAATGTCATCAGCTTTGCTATCGAAAAAGGTTATTACAACCCAAAATCCGGGGAGCCATTCCGTTTTAACGAAGTTTACAACCCACCTTCGCCCGATCGTCTGAAATATTGCGAATCGAGGGTTTGGAGCCTTTTCAGGAGAGCAGCGCCTTCGATGAATTTATCACCCGATTATTGCCGCGGAGTTGAAGGTACCGAAAGATACCCGCTCTGGATAAAACCGGATAAAAAAATCGCACTTGCTGATGTGATGAGCCTGGTAAGGGATCATTATGAAGGCACGCCTTACGACATGACCCGGGGTTTGGATG
>DYQT01000223.1 GCA_020719165.1 Draconibacterium orientale
ACTTGAAAAGGAGATTAAAAACCTTACCGATCTGAATCAGCAAATCAGCAAGGAGGCGAGCAATCTTACCAGTGCACTGAAGGGTCAGGCCAAAACACGCGGCAATTGGGGCGAGATTATCCTGGAAAGTATTCTCGAAAAGTCGGGTCTGACACTCGACCGGGAATTTTTCATCCAGCAGTCATATACCAATGAGCATGGCAAGCGAATGCAGCCGGATGTGATCGTTGCCTATCCCGGAGAACGCAATGTGGTGATTGACTCCAAAGTATCGCTCATTGCCTATGAACGTTATGCATCTGCCGAAACCAAAGAGGAACAGGATCTTGCCGCCCGCGATCATCTGTTGTCGGTAAAAAACCACATCAGTGAGCTGAGCAGCAAAAACTACCAGGATATCTATGCATTGAAGAGCCTTGATTTTGTGATGCTGTTTATGCCCATCGAACCTGCCTACATGCTGGCCATGCAATATGACCCGAACTTGTGGAATTGGGCTTACGATCGCCGGATTCTGCTTATCAGCCCAACCAATCTGATTGCTGCATTGCGCATGATCGCCAACCTGTGGCGAGTGGAATACCAGAATAAAAATGCCATGGAAATAGCCCGCCAGAGCGGAGAGCTATATGATAAATTCACCGGATTTCTTGAAGACCTTCAGGACGTCGGGACCAGAATTGATGCAACACGCAAGGCCTATGATTCCTCTATGAATAAACTCTCTACCGGCAAGGGCAACCTGATCAGAAGGGTGGAAAGCATCAAATCATTGGGTGCAAAGGCAGGGAAAGAGATACCAAAATCAATGCTTGACAAATCGGAAGAGATCGAATCATAGAAAAGTGAATATTGAATAATGAACCATGAATTTCGAATATTGAACTCAGAGATATGAAGAAAGAAACCTATATTTATGGAATACGCCCGACCATTGAAGCAATCAAGGCAGGCAAGGAGATGGAAAAGGTTTTCATCCAAAACGGATTGCGTGGTGAGGGTTTCCATGAAATGTTCAACCTGATCAAAGAGTTGGAAATTCCTTACCAGTTTGTTCCGGTTGAAAAGCTCAACCGTTTGTCGCGTCAGAACCACCAGGGTGTGATTTCATACGTCTCAGAAATCACCTATCAACTGATTGAAGACCTGGTACCCTTCGCTTTTGAACAGGGCCGGATGCCATGTTTCATCATTCTCGACCGGGTTACCGATGTTCGCAATGTTGGCTCGATTGCCCGCACTGCCGAATGTGCCGGGGTTGATGGACTGATCATTCCTGCCAGGGGTTCGGCACAAATTAATTCCGACGCCATTAAAACATCAGCCGGCGCCCTTTACAAACTACCGGTGGTCAGGTCGCAAAATGTGAAAGAGACCATTCAGTTCCTCAAAAACAGCGGGCTCACCATCATTGCTGCCACCGAAAAAACAGATAAAGAATACACCTCCGTCGATTACAACCGGCCGATGGCCATCATCCTGGGTTCAGAAGGCGAGGGCATTTCGGAGGAATACCTGAAACTCACCGATGAGGTAGTACGTATTCCGCTCTTCGGAGAAATTGAATCGCTTAATGTTTCTGTTGCAACAGGGATCATATTGTTTGAGGCATTGCGCCAACGCAACATCAAATAATCAGGGCCGATGAAGTACCTTTACAAATACACCCCTGAAATCATTCTGTTCATCTATGTGATGATCTTTCTGGGCTTCAAATCGCCGGAGCAAACGTGGGACAGGGTGATAAACAGCGATGGCAAAGGATACTATGCATATCTTCCCGCAATTTTCATATACCACGACCTGCAATTCGGGTTTGTGGAACAATATGAAGCACTCTATTATCCCGAAAACCGATCAGTTTTCAAAGAGTTCAGGAATGATGCCGGTACCCGAAAGGTGAACAAGTACTTCCCCGGAATGGCCATTCTCTGGTTGCCATTTTTCCTGTTCGGACATCTCATGGCCTGGTTGGAGATTTTCCCCAGGGATGGTTATTCGCTCCCTTACCAATATGCCATCGCCCTGTCGGCTTTGCTTTTTCTTTGGCTTGGCGCACGATGGTTGCAGGCCCTGCTGAAGAAATTCGGATCAAACGACAGAACGGCTGCCTTTATCACCCTGGCAATTGCGCTCGGCACCAACCTGATGTTCTTTTCGGTTATCGAGCCTTCCATGACCCATGTTTATTCATTTGCACTTATTACCGGTTTTGCGCTTACAACTTACAAACTTTTCCACGAATACCAGCCCAGATGGTTTGTCAGGTCGTTGTTGCTATTCACCCTGATCTTCCTGATCCGTCCAACCAACGCGTTGATTCTGGTTCTGGTTCCGTTCCTCGCAGGCAGTACAGGTGTCCTTATCCAAACAATCAAACAGGTCGCATCGGATAAGAAAACCCTTCTGCGTGGCTGCTTGCAGGCGCTGATAATGCTGGCCATTCCAATTGTTTTATGGTATTTGCAAACCGGCAAATTGCTCGTTTACTCGTATGGCGGCGAAAAGCTGAACTTCTTTCACCCCAACCTTGCTAAAATCCTGTTCAGTTTTAACCGCGGATGGTTCATCTACACGCCAATCGCTTTAATTTCCATTTTCGGATTCGCAGGTTTATACAAGCAAAACAGATTCCGGTTTTATTGGCTTGCAGGTTTTTTGGCGCTATTTATCTATGTTGTATCTTGCTGGTGGGTATGGTATTATGCCTCAAAATGCGGGCAGCGGGTTTTTATCGACATCTACGTTGTGGTGGCTTTGCTGTTGCTTTTCCTCTACAAATACCTTCATACTAAAACTTTGAGGAGGCTGTTAACAACCATACTGATCCTGCTGGTCTCTTTGAATTTTCTCCAATTTTATCAACACGCCAAATGGATATTTCCACCCTACACCATAAACAGTAACATTTACCGTGACTCGTTTTTCAGCCTGACCCTGAAAGCAAAGGCATATATTCCGGCTGAAGGCATTGTTGGCAAATCAACCTTTGCCAATGACATGGAAAGTTTGAAAGGCATCGAATGGATGAACCCCGGAACCAGGCAGGATACCATATTTCATCAGGGACGATGGTCATCGGGAACCGATAAAAAAATCCCTTACAGCCTGGGTTTAGAAACCACAGTGGGTAAATTCTTTCAAACAAATAACCGTATAATTTTAGTAAATGCCTGGGTGCTTGCTCCAAAAGAGGCAACCGAATCAACGCTGGTGGTGGATTATCAGTCGGATGGAAAAAGTTTGAGCTACAATCAGTTCATCCTTGAAAAATACGTTCCGGTCAATAAATGGACCCCAATTGAGGTCGCCTTTTATGTTCCAGGGGAAATGCCTGAAAACGCTACCGCGAAAGTCTATTTTTATAATCCTTCACCGCTTTACAAGTTCTTTGTCGATGATTTAACCATTGACTTGATATCAATGAAGGATGATCCGGAATTTTACAAGATTGAAGGAGTGCTTCTTCCGGAAAAGGTTAATAAATGAATGCACTCAATGAAATCAATGCTTACAAAGTGTGTTTAAATGTATTTATTAAAGACAAAAGGTGCAGGCAAAATACCGGATTACATCCAGATCAGGGATGAAAATTTTTTTCTGATAGCCTATTTTAAAATTACAAAACCCAAAACTGCATTGACCCGATGCAAGCTTTTACATAAAATGGATGAAATCCTGCTAATCGCGAACAGGATAGAATATGGAAAAATTCATAAGATGACCTTAAAATATGACCGGCAACCGAATCATAGAACTCGATAAAATATCTGTTTACCAGCACGAAAACCTTATCCTGGCCAATGTTACCCTGCTCATCAGCAAGGGAGAATTTTTGTACCTGATCGGAAAAACCGGGAGCGGTAAAAGCAGTCTGCTCAAAACAATTTACGCAGAGCTGCCATTAAAAGCCGGTTCGGGCATTGTTGCCGGTTTTAATTTGCATGATTTGCATCGGAAAGAGATTCCGTTTTTACGAAGAAAATTAGGCATTGTATTCCAGGATTTCCAGTTATTGATGGATCGGTCTGTTAATGAAAATCTATTATTTGTGATGCGTGCAACCGGCTGGAAAGACAAACGAGAAATGCAGAAACGATTGCTGGAGGTACTGGCTAAAGTAAACCTGGGCAATAAAGGTGCCAAAATGCCCCATCAGCTCTCGGGAGGGGAGCAACAGCGGGTAGCCATTGCCAGGGCTCTGGTAAATAATCCCGAAGTAATTCTGGCCGATGAACCCACCGGGAACCTTGACCCCGAGAGTTCAGAAGGCATCATCAGTTTGCTGATGGATATTTCAAAAACAGGACGGGCCGTGGTAATGGCGACGCACAATTATACGTTTTTCGACAAGTACCCGGCCCGCACGTTGCTGTGCGAAAATGGAAGAGTATTACCCTTTTAAGCGCCTAAGGTTGCAACCATAACCGCTTTGATGGTATGTAGGCGATTTTCAGCTTCATCAAATACGATAGATGCGGCCGATTCAAACACCTCCTCGGTAACCTCCAGGCCATCGAGCGCATATTTTTTAAAGATATCAGCACCAACTTCTGTGTCTTTGTTGTGAAAAGCAGGAAGGCAATGCATGAATTTAACTTTCGGATTACCGCTTTTTGCCATCAGCGCCGGATTGACCTGGTATGGCAGCATCTCCCTGATACGCTCATCCCATAACTCCTTGGCCTCACCCATCGATAACCACACATCGGTATAAACAAAATCAACCCCTTTTAGTCCTTCTTCAACGCTCTCGGTAAGGGTTATTTTTGCACCGGTTTCTTTGGCAATTTCCAGACAGGTGTCAACAAGCTTTTGCTCAGGCCAGTATTTTTTCGGGGCACATGCACGAAAATCCATGCCCATTTTTGATGCGCCAACCATCAGAGAATTCCCCATGTTGTTCCTGGCATCTCCACAATATACGAAAGCAACCTGGTGTAAAGGTTTATCAGAGTGCTCCATCATGGTCATAAAGTCGGCCAGAATCTGTGTCGGATGGAATTCATTGGTTAGGCCGTTCCAAACTGGTACACCGGCATATTTGCCAAGTTCTTCTACGATAGATTGACCAAATCCGCGGTATTCAATGCCATCATACATGCGACCCAGAACACGGGCGGTATCTTTCATCGTCTCTTTTTTGCCAATATGTGAACCCTCAGGCCCCAAATAGGTAACACGAGCCCCCTGGTCAAGAGCAGCCACCTCGAAAGCACAGCGGGTGCGGGTTGAAGCTTTTTCAAAAATCAGGGCAATATTTTTCCCTTTCAAACGCGGCTGCTCAGTGCCGGCATATTTGGCTTTTTTCAGATCAATTGACAGATCAAGCAAAAATTTGATTTCCTGTGAAGTGAAATCCAGCAATTTCAGAAAATTACGATTACGGAGATTGAATGACATAAAGGAGATTTTAGATTTAGGATTTAGGATTTACGATATAAAAGACGAATGACGAATGACGAATGACGAATGACGAATGACGAATGACGAATGACGAATGACGAA
>DYQT01000482.1 GCA_020719165.1 Draconibacterium orientale
GGGTCAGGTCTTGAAATGTAAGCATGTTGGTAGTGACAGGTTTTAAGAATTCACACTTCAAGACCTGACTCCTCCTTTCATGTGACCCCTCCTTTCATGACCTTGCTCTCGTTTTACTCTGACCCCATATGTGCTCTTAGCGAATTTGCTGAATTCCAATGGCTGCACCGAGATGGAGTTTCCCTGATTTATTTTGTGTCCGCTCAATCTCATATTTTGCTCCGCATTGACATTGAACTTGGTATTCTGTATCGCCCGTTCGGTTTCCTAATAACTCGCAACATTTAATGCAAAGCCACGCCGCATTATTACCCCAGAGCAGTACGACGGAATTTTCGAGTAGATTCCCGTCATGGTTCTTGATCCATGCCTTTGTTGTTTTCATTCTGCACCCGCATAATATGTTGTTATTATAAATTATTTTTTTATCAGTAAGTTCAGTACCCCCCCCTGTATTTTTCTAATGTTCAACATGAGGGAGGGGGCCAAAAAAATCTGACACCTGTTATTTTTTCCATTTCTGCTCCCCATTTCTTTATGCGATTAATATTGCATTGTAAAGTTCCTCTCACGGTAAAACTCAAATGACAATAGCCGTAACAAAAAATCCCAGTGCGGCCAATGTGAAAAAGAAATTCAGGATGGTAATCCAACTCGGTACCGAGCTTGCCTCTCGCGCTGTGATGTCGTAAAAGTCACCGTTATAACCTGAACGCTTTTTTGCCTCCTCCGTAGCGTAGTTGTGCATGACTCCCCATGACCAAAAGCAACCAGCACCTGCAATTATAGCAAGTGTGACCAACACATTGTGGCCTGTACCCAACAGAAGTAACACCGCGAAACCACTCAATACAAGTCCAAGCCACCCCATTCTCTTCCTCCTATATGTTTCAACGCGCTATAAATTGGGGACACTCCCCTATGTTCCTTGCCTTTGCCTTCATTTACTTCTGCAACCTCCAAAACCTCGTTTCCGTTCGGCCTTGATTGAGCTGCCCCAGGCCGGGGATGTCGGCGGATGCGCCTGCGCATGGGGTCATGTTTTGAAATGTAAGCATTTTGGCGGTGGCTGGTTTTAAAAATTCACATTTCAAGACCTAACCCTTTCTACAAGCTATATTCTTTGCCATCAGCCGAAATCTTTTGACTGGCGGGCTCGTAACGCAAAACCACACATTCTGAAAAAAT
>DYQT01000483.1 GCA_020719165.1 Draconibacterium orientale
CATAAAACGCTTGACAGCGATGGGTTTTTTGTGATAGAGCCAGGTGTTCGCGCCGAAGTCAACATATTAAAATTCATGAGGCTGAATGCGGGAATCAGTTACCGATATGTGGGAGGACTTGACCTCATCAACACATCGTCTGATTTGATGAATAATTTTACTGCCAGTGTGGGCTTAAAGTTCGGGAAGTTCTGAAATTGAAAACACAGACAACCATGACAGCACAAAAACTTGAAACACACATAACCCTGGTAAATGACAGGTTACAGTTCTCAGGCAAAGCAAGAAATAATCCATCTGTACTGATGGATTATTTCCCGCCGTTTGGTGATGGCGAGGGGTACACTGGACTGGAGATGTTGCTGCTGAGCCTTTCCGGATGCAGTTGCACCGCAATCAAAGTGCTGCTGCAGAAAATGAACAAAACCGTGGAAGGTCTCACCTTGGAGGCTTCCGGTATCATGCAGGAAGCTGCGCCCTATACGTTTTCCCGTATCAATTTGGTGTATACCCTGACATCTCCGGATGCCGAAGATGCAGAATTTGAAAAGGCAATCCGCCTTGCTGAAACTTCCATGTGCCCGGTATGGGCCATGCTGAAGGGCAATGTAGAGATCGTTGATAATCACCGGTTAATAAAAACTGAGCCAACTCCATAAAACAATTGATAGTCCCACTTTTCGGAGTGGGCTCAAACTTAAAAACTTAGGAAAATGAATCCAATGAAAAATCAGAATGTGTGTCCCACAGCGCTGTCGGGAAGTCTTGACAATTCTATCAGAAGGTTTTTTCAAAATCCCCGGAAATTATTGGGCAAGTATATTAAACCGGGCATGACGATCATGGATCTTGGTTGCGGGCCGGGTTTCTTTTCAATAGAGATCGCAAAAATGTTGAATGGCTCCGGGAAGGTCATTGCGGCCGATCTGCAGGAGGGAATGCTCCTAAAAGTAAACCAGAAAATTTTCGGAACTGCTTTGGCACAACAGATCATTTTGCATCAATGCCAGAACGACCGGATCGGGATTCAGAAAAAGGCCGATTTTATATTGGCTTTTTATATGATCCATGAGGTTCCCGATCAGGTTAAACTGTTTAATGAATGAAAAACGATTTTAAAACCTGAGGGAACTATGTTCATCGTTGAACCAAAATTTCATGTTTCGAAAAGTGCATTTGAAAAAATG
>DYQT01000484.1 GCA_020719165.1 Draconibacterium orientale
TACCTGCCATAACGGTAATTACAACAACACCCCAAACACCTGTTTTGCCTGCCATTCGTCCGATTACAACCAGACCAATGATCCGCCACATGCAGCGGCACAATTCCCGACAGCTTGCGAAGATTGCCATTCACAGAATGCATGGGAGCCTTCAACCTTCAATCACGACCAGCAATATTTCCCGATTTATTCGGGTGAACACGAAGGTGAGTGGGATGCATGCTCGGATTGCCATACAAATCCTTCAAACTATGCCATCTTTACCTGTACCACAAGTTGCCATCCACAAGGCGAAATGAACCAGGAGCACGACGATGTTTCCGGATATCAATATAATAGCGTTGCCTGTTTAAATTGTCATCCGAACGGGAATGGTGGCAAGCGAATGTTAATACAAGATTAAACCCATTATGATGAGATACTTAATCGCAGTATTTGTTTTGGTTATTCTGGGGTCCAGCCTGAAAGCCCAAACCGTGGACGAACCTGAGGAAGGAAGCGTTTCCTTTATCACTTCACAGAACGTGTATGTCAAGTTCAAAACCACCGAAAATATCGCTGTTGGCGATACCCTTTTTATGAGCCAGGATGGAAAGTTGGTCCCTGTCCTTACGGTGATCAATTTATCATCCATTTCATGCGTCTGCAGCCCGATTTTAAACCAGACTTTTGCCGTTGCTGATAAGATTTTTGCAAAACCAAAAAAGATCGAAAAACCAATCGAAATAATCACGCCCGCAACTGTTGCCATCCTGCCGCCAACCTCCGGAATAACGGATAGTATTTCTGACGAAAAAGCTTCTCAAAAAGCGCTTAAACAGAATATCAGCGGAAGGGCAGCGGTTTCGGCTTATTCTAACTTTTCGAATACACCTGCTGATCAATCGTCAAGGATGAGATATACCTTTTCGATGAATGCCCGAAACATCAACAACTCTAAATTCTCGGCGGAGACTTACATTTCGTTTGCGCATAAAAACGGTGAATGGGATGAAATTCAAAATAACATCAATAAAGGGCTTAAGATTTACAGCCTGGCGTTTAAATACGACTTCGACCCCAATACCTGCCTTATGCTGGGAAGGAAAATCAATGCGAAAATTTCAAATGTCGGCGCTATTGATGGCGTACAGTTCGAAAAGAAATTCAAAGCCTTGTCGTTTGGCCTCTTTGCCGGAACACGGCC
>DYQT01000485.1 GCA_020719165.1 Draconibacterium orientale
AACCTGCCAATAAGTTCCGTCGCAACTACCCTCGATTCACTATCTGTAGCTTCGAAATCGTTCAACATGGGATTGTTGACAAAACTGATTTTTTCCATGCATCGCTCAATAAGTTCAGGAATCTGCAAAAATGAAATTTCATCACGCAGGAATGCATGTACTGCAACCTCGTCAGCTGCATTCATTATACAAGGCATATTTCCTCCCAGTCGTATAGCCTCGTAAGCGAGGTTCAGGCATCGGAAATTTTCCTTATCGGGTTTCTCAAAAGTAAATTGCAGACATTGGTCAAAACTGAATTTTGGAAATTGAGATGGCAAGCGTTGTGGATAGGTTAATGCATATTGAATAGGTAAGCGCATATCGGGCATCCCCATTTGTGCTTTAATGGAACCATCAGCAAACTGAACCATGGAATGAATAATGCTTTGTGGGTGCACCACGACTTCAATCTGCGGGATATCGAGGTTAAAAAGCCATTTTGCTTCAATTATTTCGAGGCCTTTGTTCATAAGAGTTGCCGAATCGATAGTGACTTTACAGCCCATGTTCCAATTCGGATGTTTTAGTGCCTGTTCTTTTGTTACTAAAAGCAGTTCATCATGGCTTTTTCCCCTGAACGGTCCGCCGGAAGCTGTAAGAATAATTTTTTCGACCGGATTATGAAATTCGCCTGCAAGACACTGAAAAATAGCCGAATGCTCCGAATCTACAGGATAAATGTTAACTCCTTTATCGCGTGCCAGTTTTGTAACAAGCTCGCCGGCAACTACCAGCGTTTCTTTGTTGGCAAGAGCAATTTGCTTTCCTGCTTCAATAGCCCTGAGCGTTGGTTTTAATCCGCTCCAGCCAACCAGTGCTACCAAAACCATATCAATACTTTCCATTTCAACCAGCTGTTCGATGGAAGCTGTACCTGAGTATACTTTAATATCATATGGGTCAAGTGCTTCAAATACGCGTTGGTACAAACTTTCGTTTGAAATCACCACGGCATTAGGCATAAATTCCATGGCCTGCCTGATAAGCAACTGGGAATTGGAATGTGCGGTAAGCACTTCCACATCAAGTTTATCGGGATGCTGCCTGATTACTTCGAGGGCCTGTGTCCCGATTGAACCTGTTGATCCTAAAATTGCAATGCGTCGTTTCAAAAGTGGTAAGTTATTTGTTATGTGATTGTTA
>DYQT01000486.1 GCA_020719165.1 Draconibacterium orientale
GGTTTCCATGGAAAGATATGGAGGATCTGTTGGATTGGCAATTTAAAGGGCTTGGTACATCATTAGATGAGATGAAACGGATTGGAGTTAAAAATTTCCCTCGCGAAGCTGACGATCTTTTTTTTGCTCCAGGCGAAGATGTATCATTTAATACAACCAGCGGTAAAATCGAATTGTATTCCAACGATATGGTAAATGAAGGATTTTCACCCTTTCCGGAGTACACGGCACACGAAGAACCACCCGAAGGATTTTACAGGCTTAACTACGGCAGGGCGCCAATGCATACTTTCAGCCGGACGGCCAACAATGCAAACCTTACAGCCCTGATGAATGAAAATGTGTTGTGGGTCAACCCGAAAGTAGCGAAACTCTGGAATCTAAAATCCGGTCAGAGTGTGAAACTAAAAAACCAGGACGAAGTAGTTTCCACTTTCTCCATTAAGGTTAGAGTAACTGAACGTATCCGCTGGGATTCCGTTTACATGGTGCATGGTTTTGGGCATAACAATAAAAAGTTAACCCGGGCGCATGGTCGTGGAATTAACGACACTGAATTAATCACCCGCGTACACGTTGACCCGGTAATGGGCGGCACCGGAATGAGAGGCAATTTTGTGACATTTATAACCGAGTTTAATGAAGAAGGAAAGGAGGCTGAAGCATGAGGTACGCTATGGCTGTAGATACTAAAAAATGTGTGGGCTGCAGCGATTGCGTTGTTGCCTGCCAGACAGAAAATAATGTGCCTGTTGGCTATTGCCGCGATTGGGTAGTTGAAGTTACCGATGGAACCTATCCGAAACTTGAAACCGAAATCAGGTCGGAGCGGTGTAACCACTGTGATAACTCGCCTTGTGTTCGCTGCTGCCCAACCGGTGCAAGCCACTATGCCGAAGGTGGTGTGGTACTTGTTACCCATGACGAATGCATCGGATGCGGCGCATGTATTGCTTCCTGTCCTTACGATGCACGGTATCCTCATCCTGATGGATATGTTGACAAATGCACTTTCTGTCTTCAAAACAGGGTGGAAAAAGGTCTTGATCCTGCCTGTGTTTCTGTTTGTCCAACCAAATGCATGTATTTCGGCGACCTCGACGATCCCAACAGTCCGGTATCTAAAATACTGAAAACCCGAAAGTTTAAAACCTTGATTCCTGAAGCCGGAACCAAGCC
>DYQT01000038.1 GCA_020719165.1 Draconibacterium orientale
GAAAGCCTATTCAGATTTCATCAAACAAACTGGCAGCGACATTCAGCTGGTGATGCTTGATTATGACCGGGTTGAGCTCGATAAACTACTTGCCGAAATAGGCGATAACACCCTGATTAACCGCATCGTGCTTACCGGTTATGTGGTCAACACCGATCTTCCTTCCATTTACGGTCAGTGTGAAGTATTTCTTTATCCCTCTTTGCGCGAAAGTTTTGGTATCCCCATGCTTGAAGCCATGGCCTGCGGAGTGCCGGTAATCACCTCCAACACATCCTCTATGCCCGAAGTGGCCGGTGATGCTGCTTTTATCATCGACCCGTTTAAACATGAAGAGATCACCAAGGCCCTGATCCGGTTAACCAGCGATCAACTTTTCAGAAATGATTTGGTTGGCAAGGGTTTTTTGCAAGCTGCTAAGTTTTCTTGGAAAGCAATGGCAGAAAATGTATTGGCTATCTATCGGGAAATTGACACAAAATTCGTATAAATGAAAAAACTAAAAACTTACTCACGATATTTCTTTGAATATTTAAAGCATGGCGACATCGTATCCATTATTGCTGCCATCAGGTATCTGACCACCCACACCTCTCATAAAGAAGATCGTATCATTCAAACCTCCATGGGCACATTCTTTTGCCGGAAAAATACCAACGATTTTCAGTTTGCCAATTACAAATATGAATGGGGAGTAAAAAAGTACCTGCTTGATAATGTTCAGGCTTACACGGTGTTTATCGACGGGGGTGCTTGCATTGGCGATTATTGTATTTTGCTTACAAAGAAAAATATTCGCTGTATTGCCATCGAACCGGTGATGGCCAACTTTCAGGTACTCACGAAAAACCTTGAGTTAAATAATTTAACCCGTGAAATTGCCACTTTCCCATTTGGTTTGGGCGAGAAAAACGAACAGGCCCATTTTGTTTTCAACCCTGTGAATACAGGGGCATCACATTATGCAAAGGATGGGCATAGAAAAGATTGCGATGTGGATATCCGGACACTTGACTCTGTTTTCAATTCAATGGAGATTAAAACTTCTGAAAGTGTTTTGGTAAAGCTTGACATTGAAGGGATGGAGGCAGAGGCAATCAGGGGCGCAAAAAACTTCATACTGAAGTATCCAAACCTTATTTTTGTTATCGAGGATAAACATATCGGTGAAGAGACGATTAAAAATGAGCTGAACAAAATTGCCAGATTCGAATATGGCATTGTAGATGAATTCAACATTTTTGCAAAAAAAATCAGTAACTACACCTCAAATTGAATTGTGCCATGATTGTACTTAAAATCACCTTTTGGGTTTTCCTCTTTATTGTATTTTATGCCTACATCGGCTATGGGATATTATTATTTATTCTGGTGAAAATCAAGCGGTTATTTTCCAAAAACAACCGTGAATTCCAGGATGGTTATGAACCCGATGTCACATTGTTTATAGCAGCTTACAATGAGAAGGACTTTGTGGCAGAGAAGGTTAAAAACTCACTTGAGCTCGATTATCCAAAAGACAAATTGCACATGGTATGGGTAACCGATGGCTCTGATGACGGCACACCGGATGTTCTGAAACAATATCCGGGGGTGGAGGTTCATCACCTGCCGCAGCGCAGTGGAAAGATCGGGGCCATGAATCGCGGGATGAAATTTGTGAAGACCCCTGTAGTGGTATTTTGCGATGCCAATACCATGCTGGGCCGCGAATCAATCCGCCGCATCGTTCATCTCTTCAGCAATCCAAAAGTGGGATGCGTTTCCGGTGAAAAACGAATTTTCAGCAAAGACAAGGACTCGGCAGCAGGCGCCGGTGAGGGATTGTACTGGAAATATGAATCAACCCTGAAAAAGTGGGATGCCGAACTCTATTCAGTTGTTGGAGCAGCAGGAGAACTTTTTGCTATCAGAACAGAATTGTATCAGGAGGTAGAGCGCGACACACTGCTCGATGATTTCATCATTTCCCTTCGCGTAGCACAAAAGGGATACACGATACAATATGATCCCGAGGCGTATGCCATTGAAACTGCTTCAGCCAATGTAAAAGAGGAACTCAAGCGCAAAATCCGCATTTCAGCGGGTGGCATTCAATCGGTGGTGCGATTAAGCTCACTGCTGAATGTTTTTAAATATGGAACTCTCTCTTTCCAGTATATTTCGCACCGGGTTTTGCGTTGGACTCTTGCCCCGTTATCCCTTCTTTTAATGCTGATCACCGGGCTTATCCTGGCACTGAACGAAGGCATTTTCTCGTTTGGCCTTTATAGCATTATTTTCTGGTTGCAGGTGCTGTTTTACCTCTCGGCTTTGCTGGGCTGGTACCTCGAAAACCGTTCGATACGACTTAAGTTGCTGTTTGTCCCCTATTACTTTTTCATCATGAATCTTTCGGTATTCCTTGGATTAAAAAGATATTTAAAAGGATCCCAGTCAGTTAACTGGGAGCGTGCAAAACGTGGAAAATGAGAAATCCTGAATTGTCGGGAAAAAAGTTCTCGCCTGCATTTTTACTGTTGCTGGTTATATTTGCCTGGAATACCTCCTTTGCCCAAATTGATTCTCTCGTTGTTGATTCACTCACAACACTCATTGATGCCAATTATGCCCCTTATAACCAGGCAGGTCCGGGCGATACGATTTTTCTATCGGGAGGTAGACGGGAATTTCTGTTAATCCGGAATTTCAGGGGGGATTCGCTGAATCCGATCACGTTTATGAATACCAATGGCATTGTCATTATTGACACGGATCACTATTTTGGTATTTCTGCTGAGAACTGCCGCTACATCAGGCTGACAGGAACAGGTTCATCCGACAATTTTTATGGCATACAAATCAAACGGGTAGCACAGGGAGGAGGAATAGGAATAGGGAAGTTGAGTTCTGATTTTGAGTTGGATCATGTTTCAATTAAAAATGTGCAGCAAAGTGCGATTGTCGCAAAAACAGATCCAAATTGTCTGTTTAATTCCACCCGTGACAAGTTTACCCAGTACAACACCATCATTCACGACAATTATATCGAACACTCGGGAAATGAAGGAATGTATGTCGGAAACACCAAATATTTCGGTCAAACAGTCAATTGCAATGGCGTCGACACCCTTTTATTGCCAAGTTTGCTGAATGGGGTCAGAATCTTCGGCAACATTCTTCATTATACCGGCTGGGACGGGATACAGGTTACGTCTGCATCGGCCAATTGCAGTATTTATGACAATCTTATTATGTTTGACAGTCAGGCAGAGCAATCAGCTCAAATGTCAGGAATTTTATTGGGGGGTGGCTCAAAATGCGATTGCTACAACAATTATATTTCTGATGGGAAAGGAAATGGAATAGAGAGCCATGGGCTGGGCGGGTACAGGATTTTCAACAACATTATTGTGAACGCCGGAAAAACATATCTGCCCGAAGACAGCAGCAAGATGAAACATGGCATTTTCATTTCGGATGTTTCAGCGCTTTCAGATTCCTCATTTTACCTGCTCTTCAACGATATGGTAAATCCAAAATCAGACGGGATCAGGTTCTCCAGCATCAGAAGCCGGAATAACCTGATCGCCTCGAACGTGATTATCAATCCCGGAAATTTCGATTATTATGAAAACGGGCACACCAGTTTTAAAGGGCAGGACGCCTATGTGATGATTCCCGATGCCTCTGCAGATGTTTCATTAAAGAACAATTACTTCGCCCGAACGTTGGACAGTGCAGGCTTTTCCTCAACAAACTACACACTGCAACCCGGATCACCACTGATTGATGCAGCCTTTTCGGATAACCGGGGAGTTACTTTTGATTTTTACCATCACGAGCGCCCCTACGGCATTGTATCTGATATTGGCGCACATGAATACAATCCGGCGTTTCTTGGCTTCCCCGAAAATCAAACTCGTTCAGCAAAAAGGATTACCCTGTTTCCAAATCCGGTAACTGATTCATTTTCGATTCGTTTCTATTTATCGGAAACAACCAGTCCCATTCTTTTCATGTATGATTTACAGGGAAAACTGATTGGCCGATACAACTTGGAAATATCCGGCTCCGGTATGCAGACAAAAGAGGTTCATGTAAAAGATCTGCCCGAAGGCATTTACCTCATCATGCTACGCACAGGTGGGCAAAATCATTCAGGAAGATTTACAAAGGTTGGCCGGAATTAGGTTTGCCCTGATCTAAAACATAAAGTTCAGGCCAAATAATCGGAGAGTTTCCCGGTTTTGTTTCCTTCGATGTTTTTATCCCACCACAAAGTGATGATCAGCAGGTTCAGCATTTGATTCGATTTCACCTGTTTATACCAGAACCAATAGCTTTTCCCTGTCGACAAGGCTTCATATTGTTTGCAAACATTATCCAGATAGGCAGGATTTTTGAGGGATTTGGCAAAAGCGGAATTTCTGATGTATTTGTATATTTTCTCACGTCGCTGCTGATTGTTGAAGAAAATTTCAAGAGGTGAAAATCCACCCTGCTTCGGCCTGTTTGTCACTGCATCAGGCAGCATGGGTTTTACCAACTGCTTGTGAATATATTTTGAAACACCTTGCCCCTTCATCGATTCCTTCACTGTTCCCTTTGCCCGCAGGTTGATCGGCAGATGCTGCAGGAAGTGGTAGAGATCGAGATCGACATAAGAAAAGCCCATATGTACCCCAAATCGTTCGGAAAGCCTCGATGCTTTGAAAATAATCACTTCATTCACCGAGTGTCGCAAATGCAGATAAAAATTGCGCTGCAGAAACAGCTCCTCGTAACTACCAAAATGAGTTGGAATGTCGTCAAGGTACGGATGGTTTGGAATACGCTGCATATCAAACATTTTCGCCAACTGGTAATCATGAAAGCCAAATGTTTCGGGTTCCATTACTTTCAAAATCTTCTGATTCTGAAAATGGGATCTGAACGAAAAATTGTCATGATCAAAAAGGTTGTTGTCACTTAGTTTATCAAAAAGAACAGAAAATGGTTTAAGCCCTGCCTTTTGCATTTTATAATGCAATGCTGTTTCCCTGATACCGGCGCCGAAATACTGGTCGTTTCCATCTCCTCCGATGGTAACCGGCAGATTTTCGCCGCTCACCATTTTCATGGCAGCGTAGTTGAGCATAAATCCTGATTCGGAGAAGGGATCGCCCATGGCATCAATAATGTCGGGAAGGAACTCGATCTCCGTTCCATCCATAATATACTCATGATGTTCAGCGCCAAATTTATCGGCCATCATTTTTGCATACGGCAGCTCCGAAGCAGGGTTGTCTTTAAATCCGATGGAATAGGTTTTTATCTTACCCGGGTGAACCTCACGGATCATCGCAATGTTGCCTCCCGAGTCATAACCTCCGCTGAGCAGCGCTCCCACCGTTTCAGAACCTCCGATTCTCCGCCTCAGCGATTTCTTCAACAAATCGCTGTATTGATCAATGGCATCTTTCAAGCCAATTTCCTTGCGTTCGGCATGCAGTATTTCATCATATCCAAAGAGTTTTTCAAATTTAAAACCCGATGCGGAGGCAAACAGGGCCTCTCCTGCCGGAATTTTGCTTACCCCTTCAAAAGATGTGCCCGGTGCGGGAATGTAACCGATCTTTAGAAAAGTAGTTATCCCGGTAAGATCAGGTTTTGCAATAAAACCTTTAAAGTCGTTCAGGCCCTGATATGAATCTGTAAAGAAATCCTTCGTAAAATAAATCATGCGCCCCTCGCCATTCTGGTCGCGCACAATGATTGTTTGGTCGGGCTGACTGATTACAATGGTGAATTTGCCGTTCAATTGTCTGAACCCACGCACACCTTCCCGTTCAAATAATTCAAAAATCAGATCAGCATCACTTGCCGGTACAAAGGCAAGCTTTTGCTGAACCTCTTCTATGTTGTATATGCGGCTGTGCAGGTATATCGTGCTGTTTCCCCGTGTGGCTGTCTGATATCCACCAAAGAAATACGGCCCCTGCATGCCCTCATTGTCACGACTGATGATCATTTTGTCCCTGATTTGACCTTTTTGGGAGAAAAGGCCATAGAAGAATGTGTTCATGGGTTTGAGTTTAGGTGAAACTATTTTCCTCCAATTTCCTTCTTCATTACCAAAAGTTCCTCCTTAAGCATGGAGGAGGATGCTTTCAAATCGGACAACATCTGAGGCATTCCATTCGCAACGAAACGCTTCTCCAGCTCTTCAAGTTTTACGGTATCCTCTTCAGAAAATGAACCCAGGAATCCGGCAAGGAATTTTTTCAATGGCCGGAGAGGGTAAATTTTCATATAATCGTATTCCTTTTTGAGCCTGGCAAGCGTTTCAGGAGCATCCTGCAATAAAATATCAATTACATTAAAAATGCTTTTAAGAGCGGCATCCTCCAGTGTTTTCGCATGCTCCTGAGCCACAGGATCAAAAAGTTGTGCACAGATTCCTTTAAGAGAATGCGCATTCCATTTCAATTCGATCAAATCGTGGTCTTCCAAATTCTGTTCAAGCAACTGAATTAGATGCGGTTGCTCTTCAGCATACATGTCGATGATTTCGATGATCATGTCAGCTTCGTAATACTGAAAAGTGTTGTTGAATTGTTGTTTATCGATCATATGAAAAGATTTATCAGGTGTGGCTTCATTCTTTTTCCGACAATGCTAATTTAGTTAACAATTCCATTCAACCAATCAAAAATTTAATTAATATTGTTCACCAAAGTTAAAAAACATGAAAATCAATACCAGGATAACTTTGCTTTTTGTTGCCCTCTCGGGTTTCTTCGTGCTTTTTGCCCTGGGCTATACCTACATCCGGGCCAAAGAGCAAAAATTATACGCAGATAATCAGCTTACAAACAATAAGAAGGTTATCCAAACTGTCCTTGAATTTAAGAAGGAGGGTTTTCTAAAACCAGTCAAAGACAATTCTGCCTGGGACGAAATGGTTGTCTTCTCCAAAACAAAAGATACAAACTGGGCTGAAAATAATTTCGATCCGATTCTCTCAACCTTCAGCATGAGCTATCTGGGCACCTATGATTTGAATGGTATGGAGGTTTTCTCCGTTCATGACTCAGCAGGAAAAGACTTTTCGTTATCTCCCGGGGAGGTAAAATCACTTTTTTCAGAAAATTATACAAGCAGCTGCTTTAAGTTTCAGAATGGACAACTTTACGAAATTTTTTCCGCAACCATAGTGCCTACTTTTGATATCCAGCATAAAAGCAAACCCAATGCTTATCTCGTGTCTGCAAAAGCCTGGGATTCGGCTTACCGCTCAGAAATTCAAAGTACTACAGGATTTATCGTTAAAATTCAAGTCCCCGATTCTTCCACATTCATTACTCAGAACCAGGATGTTGAAATTATTTTTCTCCCCCTGAAAGGAATAAATGGCATCAACCCTGGTTTTCTAACGTTTCAGCGTGCCAACATCCTGGTTGGTGAATTAAACACCCTGGGCTATTTTGCCATTACCGGATCGTTGATTCTGATAGTTGTTTATCTGATCTTCTATTATCTGATCAGAATTTGGGTATCCAGGCCTCTCAAGCAAATTACCAAAAGCCTGTCTAATAACGACATAGGCTCGGCCAAGGACATCCTGGGGGATAAAAATGAATTTGGTGACATTGCCCGTCTTATCCGCCGGTTCCACGCCCAGCAGTCCGATTTGATTAAAAAAATTGCGGAGAAAGATGAGGCAGATGAACAAATCAGAAAGTTGTCCACTGCAGTCGAACAAAGCGCCAACACCATCATGATTACCGACCTGCATGGCAAAATTGAGTATGTAAACCAGCGTTTTACCGAACTTACCGGTTATTCCTATGCTGAAGCCATCGGCCAAAACCCCAGAATGTTGAAGTCCGGATTCCAGGATGAAGCATTTTACAAGGATTTATGGGTGACCATTTCAAAAGGTCATGAGTGGAAGGGCGAAATTTATAACAAGAAAAAAAACGGGGACTTTTTCTGGGAATCAACCAGTATTGCGCCGATAAAAAACCATGAAGGCCAAATAATCAGTTTCATCGCAATTAAAGAGGATATCACCGACCGAAAGCAGACGGAAAAAGCCCTGACTGAGGCTAAAGAATTTGCAGAACTAATTTATAAGGTGATTCCCAGCGCCCTGTTCACTGTTGATTGTGATCAGAAAATTACCAGCTGGAATAAACAGGCCGAAGAGATAACCGGCTACTCCAAACAGGAAATGATCGGCAACACCTGTCATGCATTTGCAGAATCTCCATGTAACGAGCAATGCGGACTTCTCGATGCAGCAATTGCCAAGCCAATTCATGGGCGGGAGTGTACCATGCGGCACAAAGCCGGGCAAATAATACTTGTTTCAAAGAATGTTGACAGCCTGAGAGATCCAAAAGGCAATGTTATTGGCGGTATTGAAAGCTTTGAAGATATTACCGAACGAAAACAGGTTGAAAAAGCCCTGTACGACAGCAATCAGCGATATTCCACGCTGGTTCACAAACTACCTGATCTCATTATTATTCATCGGATGGGAAAGGTCCTTTTTGCCAATGAAGCAGCACTTTCGGTTATGGGAACATCACTGGAGGAACTTGTTGGCAGCAACATCATGGATTTCATTGCAGATGAGTCAAAACCCATCGTTATCGAAAACATGAAAAGACGAATGGAGGGGATTGATCAGGTGAAGGATTACGAAATAAAAGCGGTAACTAAAAACGGAACAATAAAAGATACCATCATCCGGAGCGACAACATCATTTTCGATAACGAGCCGGCTGTTATCGCAATTCTGATCGATATCACTGAAAGAAAGCAGATTGAAACAGCGTTGCAAAAGGCGAAAGAAGAAGCTGAAAGAGCCAGCAAGGCTAAATCGGAATTTTTAGCCACAATGAGTCACGAAATCCGAACTCCCATGAATGGCGTAATCGGCATGACTGAACTTGCCCTCACCACACAACTAACAGGAAGTCAGCGCGATTATCTTGAAACAATTCAAACTTCGGCCTATCTTCTTTTAGACACCATCAACGACATACTCGATTTCTCCAAAATTGAAGCGGGGAAACTTGAAATTGAACATGTGAGATTCAGCATTTATGATGTTCTCGAAAAGAGTGTTGACATTCTCACTGTAAAAGCCTTCGAAAAGAACCTGGAGTTGTTGTGCGAGATAGAGCCCGGACTGCCTGAGTTTTTTTATGGGGACCCGTTGCGGATACGACAAATTTTAGTCAACTTTATCAGCAATGCCATTAAGTTTACTGAAAAAGGCGAAATATATATATCTGCAAGAAAAAAACATGGTGCTGATCACCCTGATGGCGAACTCACCATATTATTCAGTGTGAAGGATACCGGAATCGGGATAGAAGAAAGCGCTCAGCAAAATATTTTCAACCAATTCACACAGGCCGACAATTCAACAACCAGAAAGTATGGTGGTACAGGTTTGGGACTGTCAATTTCCAAAATGCTAACCGAAATCATGAATGGAAAATTGGTGGTTGAGAGCGAATTGGGGGTTGGCAGCACCTTCAGTTTTGAACTTCCGCTCACACCGGTAATCGAGAACAGCAGTGATCATCTCCCTTTAAAACCGATCATAAAAAAAGTATTGGTTATTGACGACAATCTAACCAATTTGAAAATTATGAAAGACATGCTTACATACTGGGGCATTGAATCTACCACATGCACCAGCGGGAAGGAAGCGCTGGTGGTATTACAAACTGCAAATGATACAAAACAAATTTTTGATCTGGTAATTGTTGACATGTGCATGCCCGACATGGACGGATTATCTGTGGCTGAAAAAATTAAGGATAACCTTAGTTTGAATAAGAAGCCTGTAATTTTCATGTATTCCTCCATAGAAAGGAACAATGTTATTACAAAATCAAAAGACCTTGGAATTGCAAGATATCTCACTAAACCCGTCAAGATGAAAGATTTTTTTGACCTTTTGCATAATGAAAAAAATCCAGTGTCAGATAAACCCCGACAACTTTCGGTGATCAATGAAGATGTTTTCAAGATTGACTCGGGAAAAACCATTTTGATTGCCGAAGACAACAGCATCAACATGAAATTATTGTGCGTGATGCTCTCGAAAACCGGAGCCAACCTGATTACGGCGGTGAATGGTGATGAAGCAATTGTACAATTTCAGAACAATAAGGTAGATCTTATTTTCATGGATGTTCACATGCCTGAAAGAGATGGTTTTCAGGCAACGAGGGACATTCGAAAAATGGAAAGTCCCGAGAATCGGATTCCCATTATTGCCTTAACGGCCATCGCGATGCCAGGCGATCGCGAAAAATGTATCGAAGCCGGTATGGATGACTATCTTTCAAAACCTTTCAGAAAGGATGATTTGTACAATGTGATTAAAACTTACCTGACGCCTGAAATCCCGGAAAACAGCTAATATGATATATGAAAACGTAGAGATCATCGATGCGGGTGCAGAGGGCATGGCTGTTGGAAAAATCAATGAGAAGATTGTTTTTGTGCCATTTGTTGTTCCCGGAGATGTGATTGATGTACAAATAACACGGAAAAAGAAAAAATTTCTTGAAGGTAAGGCAATTCATTTTCATCATTACTCATCGAAACGAATCGAGCCACATTGTTCCCATTTTGGATTGTGCGGAGGTTGCCGATGGCAAAGCATGAAGTATGAAGAGCAATTGTACTACAAGCAAAAACAAGTTTTTGACTCTTTTACCCGAATTGGCAAGATTGAAAATCCGGTAATTTTACCAATTCTCCCATCTCCAAAAACCAGGTATTACCGCAACAAACTGGATTACACCTTTTCAAATCATCGCTGGCTTACCGCTGATGACCAACATGATGGTGAAGAAACATCCAACACAAACGCACTTGGATTCCATGTTCCGCAATTTTTCGACAAAGTGGTGGATATTCATGAATGTTTTCACATGAAAGATCCTTCAAATGCCATCCGAACAGCCGCCAGAAAATATGCATTAGATCATGCCCTGACTTTTTATGATGTTCGCATCTGGCAAGGCTTTTTAAGGAACCTGATTATTCGAAATACGGAAGCAGGGGGATTGATGGTAATTTTGGTCGTACGAAACCGGGACGAACAGCTCATGCCAATGCTGGAGCACCTGGCCGGCCAGTTTCCCGAAATTACCAGCCTTTTTTATGTGATCAATCCCAAACAAAACGACACCATCTACGACCTTGAATTCAACCTGTTCAAAGGCGATCCCTTTATCACAGAGACAATGCCTCCGTTTCTCGCCGGTGGCAAAGAAATTGAATTTCGCATTGGGCCTGCCTCTTTTTTCCAGACAAATTCATTTCAGGCCAAAAACCTTTACCGAATTGCAGCCGAGCTTTCCATGTTCAAGGGTGGGGAGCTTGTGTATGACCTCTATACCGGTACCGGAACAATTGCCAATTACATCGCGCCCTATGTGAAAAAAGTTGTGGGAATCGATTCGGTTGCAGCTGCAATAGCCGATGCCGAGACCAATTCAACGATCAACCATATTTCAAATACGATATTCTTCGCCGGAGAAGCTGAGAAGATTTTACTTCCTGAGTTTATCGTATCCCAGGGGCGACCAGATATCATCATAACCGACCCGCCAAGAAATGGCATGCACGAAAAAGTTGTTGGAACTATTATGGAGGTCGGCCCGGAAAAAGTAGTGTATATCAGTTGTAACCCGGCTACCCAGGCGAGGGATATCGCGATTTTAAGCAATCGATACACCATGGAAACATGTCAACCGGTTGATATGTTTCCACATACGCAGCACGTTGAGAATATAGCCTTGTTGAAACTCAGGGATTAGCCTGCCTTCATGCGGTTTCTGATCAGGAGAAGCAATATTTCAAGCTCGAAGTCTTCTCCCTGAATTTTGATGTCTGCCTGATTGTAATAGATCATCCGATCGGCCAAATGCGCTGAAACCTTACCCTCCAGCTCCGCTGGTGCGATGTCCTTCAGCAGAGGACGTTGTCGCTTCACCATTTTCAAACGATAAACCAACGAACGCACCTCCCAGCGAAGGTAAATGGAGATGCCATTTTTTCTTATAAACTCCATGTTGTCAAAAAAACAAGGGGTTCCTCCACCGGTAGAAATCACAATATCTTCATAATCTATCGTTTCCCAAAGCAAGGCATGTTCAATTTTCCGAAAGATATCTTCATCATATTTTTCAAAAAAATCGAGTACACTGATCCGGTAACGTTCTTCAAAAAGGTAATCCAGGTCAAGAAACTTATATCCCAGCTTTTCAGCCAGCAGTTTCCCCAGGTTCGATTTTCCCGAAGCCATGTAACCGATCAGGTAGATGCGCATGGCGGTAAAAGTATAAAAAAAATTAGTACCTTTGCTCCGTTAAAAAACGCTAAAATGATCGCCGGGAAAATTGCCACATTTACGATCCTTATTGCCATGCTCATCTTTTCAGGATGTAAATCCGGTGGGCAAAACGGAGAGGAAACCATTCCTGCTGATTTGGTTAACAACCCGAATTCTGCCAGTGGAGAGGCCGACAAAAGCGCTCTGCCAATCATTCAATTTGAAGAAATGGAACATGATTTCGGACGGATTATCGAAGGGGAGACCGTTTCATACTCATTCAATTTTAAAAATTCCGGCAAATCTGATCTGATTATTGCCGATGTGAGTACCTCCTGTGGCTGTGCAGTTCCCTCTTATTCGAAAACCCCCATCCGCCCGGGCGAAAGCGGGAACATTAAAGTCTCCTTTAACAGCAACGGAAAACGGGGTTATCAATCAAAAAACATTCTGGTGGCAGCCAATACCCAGCCCAACACCACCCTCATCCGCATTAAAGCCCAGGTTGTAAATCCGGGAACAGAGAAGTAAATCGCAAAATAAATCGTAAATCGTAAATCGTAAATCGTAAATCGTAAATAAGTATGACAAACCTCTTAAACATTCTTCTAATGGCTCCTCAGGGCCAAGGTGCACAACAAAATGGCTGGATGTCATTTTTACCACTTGTCCTGATCATTGTTGTATTCTACTTCTTTTTCATCCGTCCTCAGATGAAACGGTCGAAAGACCAGAAAAAATTCAAGGAAAGCCTGCAGAAGGGACAAAAAATAATTACCATTGGTGGCATCCATGGCCGGATTGTTGAAATTCAGGAAACCACAGTGACCATCGAAGTTGAAAACAATGTGAGGCTTCGTGTTGAGAAGACTGCTGTTGCCATGGACAACACCCAAACCATCGAGGCAAAGTAACATTTATAAAATTGACCGATGAAATCCGATTTTCTTGAATTCATCGGAAATGCCAGGCAGCGCCGCAGCGATAAGTTCAGGAATCAATTGTATATCTTCCTGATATGCCTGGTGTTGTCAATATTCATTTGGGCGTTGGTACGACTGTCGAAAGAGTATTATTACTCGGTAGAATACCATCTCAACTATACCCAGGTTCCCTCAAACCTGCGCATGATTAGCAATTCCGATTCAACGATCAACCTCCGGATCAAGATTCAGGGATTCGATTTTTTTTCTGAACAGTTCATCGTCAAACAATACAGGGAGTATGATGTTAGTTTGCGCAATGTAAAGTTGCGTTACCTGGGCGAGCATACCCTGGGTTATATTCTAACAAACCGGATCGGCAAAGAGATTGTCGCACAAACAAGTTTTCCAAGCGACGTATATTTTGTTTCTCCCGACACCCTCTTTTTTGAATTTGAGAAACAATCAATCCGGAAATCCTCCATTCGCAGCGGGTCAGACCCGGCATCCAATCAGGCATTGGGTAACAGGGACACATTATCGCATCGCAGCGACACCATTGGCGCCCCAATCAAACAAAAATCAGATTATAATACAAAAAAATAACCTGATGCTTAAAATCGGACTAACGGGAAATATCGGAAGCGGCAAGACGGTTATTTCAACCATTTTTTCTATCCTCGGAGTCCCTGTATATCATGCTGACGAGGAATCAAAAAAATTCCTGGCTGACCCTCTCGTTAAAAATGAAATTCTCAAACATTTCGGGTATGGTATTCTGTCAAATGATCAGAGCATCAATCGCCGGTCGCTTGCTTCTATTGTATTTTCAGATGCCATAGCGCTTAAACAACTGAACTCGATCCTGCATCCCAAAGTGAAACAGGACTTTATAACCTGGGCTCTTCAGCATTGCGGGCAGCACTATGTGATTCAGGAAGCTGCGATTATATTTGAAAGCGGCCTAAGTGGAGAATATGACTTCATCATTCATGTTTCGTGCCCCAAAGAAATAGCCATCGATCGTGTTATCAAAAGAGACAAGATCGATGGCCATTCTGTGCTCCGACGCATGCAGTTTCAACTCAATAATGATGAAAAGGCCAGGTTATCCGATTTCGTAATAAGCAACGACGGTTGCGAAATGGTGATTCCCCAGGTGCTTTCCATACACCAGCAGTTGTTAGAGATTTGCGCGAAGCGCAACGATGATATTGCGCCCGGGACTGCTTATACCTGAAGCAAACTTGCGGTAATTCTCATCCAGGATATTTTCAACTCCCAATTCAACATTCACATATTTTACAATCTGGTAGCTGAGTTTTAAATTCAGGGTGTACCACGCAGGCATACCATAAGCAGTGGCGTATTTTTGGTTATCCTCACCACTGCTGCTATATTGGCTAATTCGCTTCCATCCGTTGTACATCACATAAAAATCTCCTTTGAATTTTTTCACTTCAAGCCTGAAGGAGGTCATTCCGAATACCGGTGGAATATGATCAAGTGGCTCACTGTCGGTTTCATCGTAACCGTATGTGTAGGTCAGGTTACTGTGAATTGAGAAAGACCTTGTCACTTGGGCAAGAACACTGCCCTGGAAACCACACACATAAGCATTCCCGGCATTCTGAGGTGCAAGGGTTTGAAAGGTTTCTCCATCAATGGTAATGGAATCCTGGCCATTATAGGCAAAAGGTCTGATAACATGGGCATCTTTCAGCCAGTTATAAAATGCAGTGCCTTCCAGTCGAACCTTCCCAAGAATTGTCTTTCCTATTGAAATTTCAACATTGTATGAATGCTCAGGCTTCAATTCCGGATTGGGAACGACAATGGTTTGTCCGGTATAAACATTCAGTTTTGTCAGGTCATCAATGTTGGGTGCCCTGAAGCCGGTTGAACCGACAAGCGACAATTTCCAGTCGCGCCCCGGAGCGGCCACCAGCCCAAGATATCCATTCATTGCTGCATTGTTTTGCGAGATATTCGGATCAAATCCAATTTTCATGATTTTCACCATGGTATCGGAATATGCTGCATTCAATGTGACATAATTGAAGCGAACACCCTGAGAGAAAGCGATCACATTGCTGATTTTCCAAATGTTTGAGAGGTATGCCGACAGATACATCATGTTGGCCTTTTGGTCGGGATACCGGGTGGCCCGATCATAGGTGATGGCCCCTGTTTTAATATTCTCATTGTGGGCCGTGGAGCCAACTTGATTGTAATTGAGTTCCAATCCATACCGCAGATTATCCCTTGAGGCGATTTTTTTATCAAAATCGGCATTAACGGAAATCACCGCGACAGTTTCGAGGTTGAATTTCTTTTTTGAACTGCCAAAGTCACGCTGTATCCGATCCTCATGGGCGCGTTGGTACCCAACGATAAAGGAGGCGCGATCGAATATTACCCCATTGAGGTTATACTCAGCTTTTAAAGATGCCAAAAAACGGGTCTGCGGTCCGTAATACCATTCGGCATAGGTCATGGTGCTATCGTTCTTCATCTCGGTAAGCCGGTCGTAACGGGGAATATCACCTGAACTGGAATATTGAAAATTCAGAATATATTTACTGTGCGCGCCAGGCCGGAAAAGCAATTTTCCGAGGAAATTATGTTGTGAATAACCCGATTGTTTCTGAATCCATGGTTTGTCATTGATGAGCGTAACATCATTACCGTCAATTCGTTCAGCATAAAACAGGCGTTCTCCGAAATTGCCGTAGGCGGGATTCCGCACTTTCCCTTCACGGAGGTCGCCAAAATCACTGTAGGAGAAGTTCATGAGAATTGCCAGTTTTTTCCATCCGAGGTTCAGATTGATACCCCCTGTTTTTTCATTGTTTGCCGAAGAAAACCTGCCAAGCAGATTGCCATGAACCTCCGTTTTTCCGGTAGTTGACAACATCGGATCTTTGGTAATGAAGTTGATCACCCCCCCCATGGCATCACTGCCATAAATGGTTGAACCAGGTCCGTAAAGTATTTCGGTGGATGCCAAGCCAAAAGGATCGATTGTGATTGCACTTTGAAGATGACCTGCACGATAAATCGCATTATTCATGCGGATGCCATCCACCACCATTAAAACCTTATTGGCCTCAAAACCTCTGAGAACGGCACTCCCCCCTCCCATCTGGCTCGACTGCACAAATACCTCGCCTGTTTGCTCAAGCATGATAGCGGCATTCTGCGGGTTTTTGAACACGATATCTTTGGCCTGGATCACCTCAATTTTATTGGGCAAATCCGACCTCTTATCTTCCGTACGGTTCCCGGTAATAACAAATTCATCAAGTTTGATGACGTTTTCAGTGAGATAGACTATTCCCGATGAAGGAAGCCCCGATTTTAACACCTGCAATGACTGAAATGCCACATGGGTAAAATAGAGAGAATCTGTTGAACCAAATCCGGTGAGATCGGCAACACCATCAATATTCGTGATGGCCATGCGGGTTTTACCCTGATTTGAAATGCTTACCTGGCTGATTGGTTGCAGGTCTGATTTATCGAAGACTTTAATTTGTTGCCCCTGGAGCGCATTGGCAAAGAAAATCAGTAATGAGAGTATGATTGAAAATATTTTCATAACGAAACATTGTGATTGATCAATTAATTGAATATATATCTATCCCCTGAATTACAACTGATCTGGTCACCCGGCTAACCGGTGAATGACAGCTTACATCTTGAATGGGAGTTGTTTTCCAATTGTCCTGACCCAAAGAACAGGTTCATGAACCTCTTGGAATACACACAAATTCCACATAACGGAAGGGTGTTCAAAAAAGATGAAGTGTGCGGGATTTATTTTGTCGTAAAACGAAAAAAGGGTGATCAGTTGTTTCAGGAATCCTCAGGAGGCGGGCTCCAGGTTTTGAGGATTGAAGACTTGGCCGAAATTTCAATTTTGGGAAAAAGCAAATTGCCAGACAATTCAGGTTCCAGAGTAAAAGGTTGTTCTGAATAAAATACCATATTCAGGTGATTCCAGATGGGAAGATGAACCTTGTTTTGTGATGCCCGGTTCAATCCGCTGAACAATTTTGATTCTTTGGCATCGTGAATGCAAATGAAAACTGTTTTATCCCGGGTTTTTAGCTCATGTACAATGTCATACATAGAACCTTTGTACCTGAACTCCTTTTTATCAATACGCTGAAAATCCCGATTATGGGAAACATCTGTGATTTCCAGTACCGTTAGTTTTGAATCATGCCGTCTGATCAGGGATTGCATCTCATTCCTCACCCTGTTTCTATTCAATTCAAAAAGGAGATAGTATCCCATCGAATTAAACAGGAATATGCACAACAAGAATGATATACCTATTTTTTTAAACAACAGGTTCCTGAATTTATATCGCAAAGATAAAGAAAATAGCCCATTTCTGTCATGCAATCACCAAAACGCCTAATTTTGTAACACAAACCTTAACCATGAACCTTCTCAAGATCTCTGCCGTTTCCTATCTGAATACCTTCCCTTTTGTTTTTGGACTCAAAGAATCAGGTCTGCTGAAAAATTTTCGCATTGAGTTGGACGTTCCGTCAATATGTGCGGAAAAGATAAAGAGCGGTGAGGTCGATATTGCCTTGGTGCCGGTCGGGTCATTGCATGAAATTGTTGATTTCCATTACATTTCAGATTATTGTATCGGCGCTGTTGGCGAGGTAAAAACTGTGTTGTTGTTATCAAAGGTGCCGTTAGAACAGATCAGGCATGTTTATCTTGATTTCGACTCGCGCACCTCTGTTGAATTGGTTAAAGTACTCGCCAAACATCACTGGGATATAAGTCCGCAATGGCAAAATCTGAAGTACGGTCAATCGGACACCAAGCAAGACTTTGAATCGTTGGTTGCAATCGGAGATAAAACCTTTGAACTCCGGCCATATTACCCATATGTATATGATTTGGCTGAAGCCTGGATCAGTTTTACCGGATTGCCTTTTGTATTTGCCGTTTGGGTTTCCCGAAAAAAGTTGCCCAACAATGTGCACTTGTCGTTTAACAATGCACTGGCATACGGTGTGAGCCATAAGCAAGAGTGCCTCGAATATTTCAGAGACAAGCTGCCCGATTGTGGTGATTGTTTTTCCTATCTGGAACACAATATCTCCTACGATTTTGACGATAAAAAGAGAGAAGGACTTGCTGCATTCCGCTCTTTTCTATAAGAATTTTCCATTAAATCAGGAGTTTATGATGACTGACCAAGACAAAACCAAAGAAGAACTCTTAACAGAGTTGCAGGAAATCAGGCAGGAGTGCCTACGGTTAACAACACTCCTTGAAAAGAACAACGGCGACAGTAATCGCAAGGAGCATTTTCTGAGAGCTGACAATGAAAGGCTTCATGATGAATCCCGACAAAAAATTGTTGGGCTTTACGGTTTGGTTCAGGATGAAACAGAACGCAAACAGGCAGAAACAGCGCTCCAAGAAAGTGAATTCAACTTTGAAAAGGTAGTTAATACCATGAAGGAAACGTTTTCCATCATCGATGGAAAAGGCGACTTCTTGTATGCCAATGCCCATGCAGCAAAAAATTTGTCGGGTGGGAAACCCGCTGATGTGATAGGGAAAAATATCAGAGATTTTGTGCCCCCTGCTCAGGCCGATGAGTTTATTGAAGTTTATCGCAAGGTTATTACCATAAAACAGCCTGTTCAGGAGGAGATTAAGATTACATTAACTGGCAGCGAAAAATGGTTTTTAAACACACTTCAGTATATTCAATGGGGGCTTAAAATGCAGCCGGCCGTTCTTTCTATTTCGCTCGACATTACGGCCTTTAAGCAAACAGAGAATGAACTGCGGTTAAGCGAGGAGCGCAATCGGCTGCTTTCATCGGCTACTATGGAGGGGATTTTAATTCACACAAACGGCATTGCGAGAGATTTGAATCATGCGCTCGCTAAAATGCTTGGTTATGAATATGAAGAGCTGTTGCAGAAAGACTTTTTTGAAATTGTTGATGCGAAAGATCATGCGCTGGTTCGCGAAAAAATCATTAAAGAGTATGCCTTCCCTTATGAAGTCACAGCCATTCGGAAAAACGGCGAGTTATTTCCTATAGAAATAGAATCTAAGAACTTTCAGCATAAGGATGAGAAATGGCGGGTATCTGCCATTCGCGACATCACCGCACGAAAACAATCTGAAGAACTGCTGCGAACGATGGCAGAAATGCTCAATATCGCCCCAGGCTCAATCACCGTTCATGATAATACCGGACGTTTTTTATATGCAAACCAAACGAGTTTTGAACTACATGGCTATACCGAGTCTGAGTTTATGTCTATCAATCTGCATGACCTGGATGTTCCTGACTGTGAAGCCCTGCTTTCTGAACGATTCCGGTTTATCGAAGAGTCGGGTTATGCCTCATTCGAGGTAGCCCATTACCACAAAGATGGCCACGCGATCCCCATGGAAGTTTTCGCCAGAAAGGTTGAATGGAGAGGACAACCAGCAGTATTAAGCATTGCAACCGACATCACCGAGCGTAAGCAGGCTAAGGAGGCACTTCGCATCAGCGAGGAAAAATACCGTGTTCTTTTTAATACATTTCCGCTGGGGATTACCATATCTGATTCATCGGGCAACATTGTTGAAAGCAATGCCCGTGCCGCTGAGCTATTAGGCATAACCAAAGACGAACACGAAGCCCGGCGCATTGACGGGGAACAATGGCAAATTATTCGTCCGAACGAAACCCCCATGCCCGCTGAGGAATTTGCAGCCATGAAGGCTTTAAAAGAAAACCGGCTTGTAGAAAATGTGGAAATGGGAATTGTAAAATCAAAAGATAATGTCACATGGCTCAACGTAACATCTGCACCGCTACTGATAGAAAAATATGGTGTTGCTATCATCTATAGTGATATCACCGAAAAAAAACAGGCTGAGAAAGCACTTCGGGAAAGCGAAGAGAGATTCCGGACAGCGAACAACGCCAGCCTGGATTCGCTGTTGTTACTTCGTTGTGAGCGGGATGAGACCGGAGATATCTGCGATTTTACGTTCGTGGATATTAATACTCGCGCCGAAGAGATGTTGAGCATGGGTCGTGACCAATTGATTGGAAAACGGTTATGCGAAGTACTGCCTATCAACAGAGAAGCTGGCTTCTTCGAAAAGTATAAGCAAGTAGTGGAGACGGGCATTCCGCTAAAAGAGGAGTTTTTTCTGCCAGAAACGCATCTGCCCGCTTGCTGGTACTTTCACCAGGTGGTAAAAGTTGATGACGGCATATTTATTTGTCATCGGGATATCGATGAAAATAAAAAAGCAGAATACGAATTAATCAAAGCCAAGGAGAAAGCCGAAGAAAGCGACCGCCTCAAATCGGCCTTTCTTGCCAATATGAGCCACGAAATCAGAACACCGATGAATGGCATCTTAGGATTTTCTGAATTATTGAAAACCCCTAAACTAACAGGAAAACAGCAGCAAGAGTATATCAGAATAATTCAAAAAAGCGGAGCACGAATGCTCAATATCATCAATGACATTATTGATATTTCAAAAATCGAAGCCGGCATGATGGTAGCGGAGATGAGAGAGACTGAAATAAACGAAATAATCGAATATATCTATTCTTTCTTCCACGTTGAGGTGGAAACCAAAGGGATGAAACTTTCGTTTAATAACACTTTACCGGCGAAAGAGGCCACCATTAAAACTGACCACGAAAAGTTCTACGCCATTCTTACAAACCTTGTTATAAATGCCATTAAATTCACTGAAAAAGGTGAAATAGAAATTGGTTATTTAAAAAAGGGAGAAACCCTTGAATTTTATGTAAAAGATACGGGTATCGGTATTCCTAAAGACAGGCAGGCCGCAATCTTTGAACGTTTTGTTCAGGCCGATATTGAAGATAGAAATGCCCGGCAGGGAGCCGGTTTGGGTTTGGCCATTACAAAATCGTATGTTGAAATGTGCGGCGGTAAAATATGGGTTGAAAGCGATGAAGGTGTCGGTTCAACATTCTATTTCACATTGCCACAC
>DYQT01000487.1 GCA_020719165.1 Draconibacterium orientale
GGCGAGGCTACCGGGGCCCTCGACACAATGCTCGCGAAGATTGCCGATTTTTACGATGACGAGGTTGATGCGGCGGTGGATGCGATGACGGCATTGCTGGAGCCCTTCATGATGGTCTTTCTGGGTGGGGTAGTTGGAGGTATGATTATCGCTATGTATCTGCCGATATTCAAGATGGCTTCGGTGGTGGGGTGATGATAAAAAAATGGTCGGGATGGCGCGATTTGAACGCGCGACTCCTGCGTCCCGAACGCAGTGCCCTACCAAGCTGGGCCACATCCCGACTGGGGTGCCTATTAAACGATTTGCGGTAAATTGTCCACCATTTTTTTAGATTTTTCTCGATAAAGTAACTGTGGGTTGTTACCGAAAAAGCATCGTAAAGCCTGAGGGCAAGGGGTAGGGGGGCATAATGCTTGTTTTTCGTTCATTACCAGTACGATACATGGCATGAACGTTACTACGCGAATTATGTCCAATGGCATTATTTTTGCTGGTAAATATGATTTAGGTTCAATTATTGACGGTTAGCGGAGATTACAAGCTTGATTATTTATGATCTTGAATGCGGAAACAACCACAAATTTGAAGGATGGTTCAAAAACAGGGAAGCCTGTGATGAGCAGATAAGAGATAAGAAGGTTAGTTGTCCTGTTTGTGGAAACACCCAAATGTTTTTGTCGTTGTCTCAGGTGTCTATATCAGGGATAGAAAAACGTTCTGAAACAAAGACCGCCGACACTCATCTTACCCCCCTCGCCATCATGAAAGTCATCAAACGGTATATTGATAAAAATTTTGATGATGTAGGCGATAACTTCACCGAAGTCGCGTTGAAAATTCACCATGGCGATGAGGATGAACGTAACATAAAAGGGGTTGCATCGCCTTCGCAGGAGGAAATGCTTCGTGATGAAGGCGTTCAATTCACAAAGCTAAGTATGCCCAAATTTGACGGTTAGTCTTGCTCCATGGGTAAATTTATTTGTAAAAAGCAAAAATACTAAAAAAATTCTTGACAAAAAGTGACTTTAAAATTAATGTCCCGGTTTCCATGGGGATGGTATTTGATCCTTGTGGCGGCGAGCGGACTGGTATTGTGAATAAAGAGAGAAGATACTGCTGGCGTAGCTCAATCGGCAGAGCAGCTGATTTGTAATCAGCAGGTTGCGGGTT
>DYQT01000224.1 GCA_020719165.1 Draconibacterium orientale
TCTTCTCAAAATCGTTTACCAGCAAAGGCAGCATGAAGGCAGTAATTCAGAGTATATCCAAGGTCACCAAAGGCAAACAAATCTGGGAATATGCCATTACTCATGCCAATAATCCTGCTGCTGCTCAATGGTTTGCTGATGAGATGGAAAAACTTACAGGCAAAAAACCAGTATTTACCGATCATGCCTCTCCCGCACTTGCAGCCAACATAGGTCCAGGCATCGCATGTGTTTCGCTGTTGCTGGAGTAAACTCCAAATAAATATCAATCGTAAAATACAACAATGCTGATAGATTTTCAAAATTACATACTTGAAGTTGCATTGGTTATCGGTTTGTACATGACCATAATTTATTTGAATGCACTGATCAGAAAAGACAACTCCATCGTAGATATAGCCTGGGGTGTCGGCTTTATAATTATTGCCGTTTACACAATTGTACAATCAGGAGAGGTTGACCTGCGGAAAATGATTGTAAGTTTGTTGGTGTTGTTGTGGGGATTGCGCCTGTCGTTCCACATCATGGTTCGAAACAGTGGAAAAGGAGAGGATTTCAGATATAAAGCATGGAGAAATACCTGGAAATATTTCAAAATTCGCAGCTTTTTTCAGATATTTATGCTGCAGGGTTTATTGATGCTGATCATTTCAATGCCAATTTGGTTTATTAATTTCAGCCCGGGAGGTTTGCTAAGCATTTGGGATACAATCGGACTTCTGGTTTTTGGAATCGGCTTTTTTATTGAGGCTATAGCAGATTTTCAATTGGTTGAATTCAAGAAAAATCCAGCCAATCAGGGAAAAATCATCACTACTGGTTTGTGGTCAGTTTCACGCCATCCCAATTATTTTGGTGAAGCATTGGTTTGGTGGGGAATCAGTTGTTATGCCTTTTCTTTTCCGTATGGCTGGATTGTATTGATTAGCCCGGTTGTGATAACAATTCTTCTTCGGTTCGTGTCGGGTGTTCCCATGCTCGAAAAAAAATACCATGATCATCCTGATTGGGTATCTTACAGAAAACAAACTGCTGCCTTCGTTCCTTTTCTAAAATTTTTATAGACTTTATATCAGGCCTGGTTTCGCACCTGCGAAAAATTCCATATCACGATAACAGACTTGTTTTCTGATTGGAGTTGTCCAAATTTTGAAAATAAATTCCCTTTTTGGGACTGTTTATCATTACATTTAAATATTTATTCTACACATAATCAGCTTTTTAACTTCATAATTTAATTTGGAATAGTTGTTGTCATACTAATTTGCATCTATTTCTTTATGGATACTCAAGAATATAAGAGTCTGAAAGGCCTTCGCGTTTTGGTTGTTGAAGACAACACCATGATTCAGCGTATCATTTCCTACATCCTCGTGCAATGGCAGGTAACGACCCACTTGGCTGCAAACGGGAAAATTGCGGTTGAAATGGTATCAAAAGATTCCTATGACTTGGTTTTAATGGACATTATGATGCCCGAATTAGACGGGTATTCTGCCACGCGCGCAATCAGGGCAATGGAAGGTTCATATTTCCGGAATTTACCCATTTTTGCTTTTAGTGCCACACCAAACAACAAAGAAATTGACCAGTGTGCCATGAACGGCATCATATCAAAAACCCCGGTAAATAAGGTCGAATTATACCAAAAAATCTCCCCTTTTTTGAAGCAGGAAGTCGCCTGATTATCCTCTTTCCAACTTTTCCCATATTCAAGGCTTTCGTTCTTCACGTTATTTTTAATATTTTTGCTGAAAAAACCAGCATGATCAATAAAGCTTTATTGAACCCCGGAAGTATCGTCGTGATTGGCGGCTCCAATGACATACATAAACCCGGCGGAGCCGTTCTTCGCAACCTGCTCGAGGGCAATTTTCAAGGGAACTTGTATGTTACAAATCTCAAAGAATCAGTGGTTCAGGGAATTAAAAGTTTCCAGAATCCTGCACAACTTCCAGATGTTGACCTGGCTATTATTGCAATTGCGGCTAAATTCATCCCCGACACGGTAGAGTTGCTGGTAAAACAAAAAAACACCCGTGGATTTATCATCCTTTCAGCAGGCTTCAGCGAGGAGAGTCATGCCGGTAAATTACTGGAGCAGCAGATTATAACCACTATCAGCAACGCAGGGGGATCGCTGATCGGTCCGAATTGTATCGGCGTGCTGACACCTGTATATCACGGTGTTTTCACAAAGCCTATCCCCACACTCAATCCCAAAGGGTGCGACTTTATCTCCGGTTCAGGAGCCACCGCTGTGTTCATCATGGAGGCCGGCATTCCCAAAGGACTGACCTTCTCACAGGTTTTTTCGGTAGGGAACAGCGCCCAGCTTGGTGTTGAGGAGATCCTGGCCCATTTGGATGAAAGTTTCGACCCACTGACAAGTTCGAGGGTTAAATTGCTCTACATTGAAACGATATCCAAGCCACAAATGCTCTTAAAGCACGCCTCCTCTCTCATCCGCAAGGGGTGTAAAATTGCAGCCATCAAAGCAGGGTCGTCAGAGGCAGGAAGTCGTGCCGCCACCTCCCACACAGGGGCCTTGTCCAGTCCTGATGTAGCTGTTGACGCTCTCTTCAGAAAAGCGGGGATTGTGCGTTGCTATGGACGCGAGGATCTTATCAGTGTGGCATCGGTTTTTGCCTTGCCTGAACTCAAAGGCGATCGTATCGCCATCATTACCCATGCAGGCGGCCCGGCGGTGATGCTTACCGATGCCCTGTCGCATGCCGGGATGCAGGTTCCGCGTATTGAAAACCCATCTTCAGGCGAGCTTTTAGAACAACTTTACCCTGGATCATCAGTTGCCAACCCCATTGATTTCCTTGCCACTGGCACGGCTGAACAGCTTGGTGTAATCCTTGATTTTTGCGACCAAAAATTCGATGAGATCGATGGCATGGCTGTAATCTTCGGCACTCCGGGATTAACGCCGGTATTTGACGTTTATAATCTTCTCGACCAGAAAATGAGAACCGCATCAAAGCCCATCTATCCGATTTTACCTTCCGGGCTTACGGCCAGGGAGGAGATCAGGGAGTTTGTCGCAAAAGGGAACGTGTTTTTCCCTGATGAGGTGATTTTCGGGAATGCTGTTGCAAGAATCTATCACACACCTGAGCCGGTTTATGCTGATTCGGTTTTACCATTGGTTGACCTGAAAAAAATCAGAGAAATTATTGACAATGCCGATAGCGGATATATTTCACCTGAAGCGATTCAAGGGCTCATGGATGCTTGTGGAATCCCCCGGGCAGGAGAGTTTGTTGTAAAAACGGCTGAGGATGCAATCTATTATGCTAAAGAACTTGGCTTTCCTGTTGTGATGAAGGTGGTTGGCCCAAATCACAAATCAGATGTGGGGGGTGTGGTGCTGAATGTGAACAATGAAGCTGCTGTTGCCAGTGAATTCGAACGTATGATCCGCATCCGGGATACCACGGCGATACTGATTCAGCCGATGTTGTCGGGCATTGAGTTAATCATCGGTGCCAATTTTGAACCAAAATTCGGCCATTTGATCATCTGTGGCATGGGTGGTATCTTTATTGATGTTTTGAAAGATGTGACTGCAGGGTTGTCACCACTTACCAAACAAGAAGCGATGGCTATGATCCGAAGCCTGAAGAGTTATGAAATCATCAAAGGAGTTCGCGGTCAGCAGGGAGCGAATGAGGAGATGTTTGCCGATGTGATGCTCCGCTTGTCGGCATTACTTGCTGCAGCACCTGAAATAGTCGAACTTGATTTTAACCCATTGCTGGGATCTGCCAGCAGGGTTGTGGCAGTAGATGCCAGGATACTTCTTGAAAAAGGAGGCACAGAAACCGAGACCCGTAACAAGCTATAATCCAATCTGCTGCAAAAAGATCCAAATCAGCCCTGGTTTCAAGGCTATGGTATATATCAGTCCGAACAATGCACCCCACAAATGGGCGTCATGGCCGATATTATCGCGGCTGTTTTTAGCCATGTAATACTCGTAGGCAACATAAAACACTCCAAAAACAGGAGCGGGTATCGGAACAGGAATCAAAAAAAGAAATATTTTTCCGGTCGGATACAGGATAATGCTTGAAAAAACAACCGCAGCTACCGCCCCTGATGCGCCTACCGCATTATAGAATACATCATTTTTATGTTTCCCATACGATGGGATAATGGATAAAATAAGCCCTCCAACGTACAATAAAATAAAGTACAAAGCAGATTTTCCCGGAAAATAAATTTTAAAATAGGATTCAACAATTACCCCAAAAGAGTAAAGAACCAACATGTTGATGAACAAATGCACATATCCGGCATGAAGAAATCCATAGGTAAAAAACCGATACCACTGATTGCTGTGCTTTACATCGTATGCATTGAACCTGAGTTTTGAAAAAAGCTCCTCGTTGCTCATGGCAAAGGCAGAGATAGCCACGGTAATGAAAATGATGATGTAGGTTATAACCATAGAGATATTACCTGGTTGATTCTGTTTTTTGCTCCTTTGTGAAGTCAGTTTCTGATCCGAGCACGCTGTGGGGAATCAAGAATACGACCAACAAAACAATGGATGCGATGATTGGCCAAACCCTATTTTCACGGTTCTTTTTCAGAACTACCAGTGCAATCACCCAGAAAAAAAATGCAACAATTGATTTGTTATCGGTTAAGTCATGACCAAAAGGCCATCCTGTCCAGTAAGCGTCAAAAGCATATTTCTGTACAATCGGACCAAGGATCAATCCACCGATTCCAACAGAAATTACGGTGATTGCGGCAAATAAGAGGACATTTTTACCTCTGAAAATCACCATCATCCCGGTAAGGGTCGAGAAAAGCATGGCCATAAACATAAAGAAGATGTGCGGTATCAGAATGTACCTTGGTACAAATCCGGTGTACCGCAACACAGCGGGATGATCATTTAGCAAAGTTCGCTGTTCTCCTTTGGTGAGGGTAACTTCATACATCACTTTTCCCGCAGGAGCCTGATGAGGCAGAGCACCGATAAGGGTATCGCCATGGCGCACCATTGGCTGAACCTGCCAGTTGTCAAGGCTCTTATATCGACGGAGATTTATTTCACCTTTAATGGAGGTATCCGGAACAATAACGGTTACTTTGGCATCATCAGAAAGGTCGTATGACCTGATTAGCCTGTACTTAATCTTTTGCCCGCCTACTTCGGCCGTCCCTCGAACAGGGTATGTTGGGCCGGTCATCTTCTGGTAAAATGCACTGCCAAGTGTAAAAAAAATTGCAAAAAACCAGATGACTATCGTTTTAACAGTGGAGTTCATCAGATAATTTTAACTGCTTATCCCTTTCGGTCAAGTTGGTTTGATTAAGTCGTTAAATGG
>DYQT01000225.1 GCA_020719165.1 Draconibacterium orientale
AGAAGGGAAGGGGGAGTAAGTCCCTCCCTTCTTGGGGAGGGATTTAGGGTGGGGTCAAGATGATTTAGGGTGGGGTCTATTGTAAATTCCGCTCCAGTTCCCGCAGGTTTTCCATCTTTTTCTTTTGCAAAAAGCTGTGGATGTCGCCGAGATGTTCTTTTACGCGCTTGTTGCCAAATTCAAAAACTTTGTTTACCAGTCCATCCAGGAAATCGCGGTCATGCGACACCAGGATCATGGTGCCATCGTAATCCTGCAGGGCGCTTTTCAGGATGTCCTTGGTTTTAAGGTCGAGGTGGTTGGTGGGCTCGTCGAGGATCAGCAGGTTGACCGGTTCGAGCAGCAGTTTGATCATGGCGAGGCGGGTACGTTCGCCGCCGGACAGGGTTTTTACTTTGTTTGACGACAGGTCGCCGCCAAACATAAAGGCCCCCAGGATATCCCTGATTTTCGCCCTGATGTCGCCTTTGGCTGCATCATCGATGGTTTGAAAAACGGTGATCTCTTCATCAAGCAGCGATGCCTGATTCTGGGCAAAATAACCGATCATGATGTTGTGCCCGAGGGTAAGTGTGCCCGTGTAACCTTTTTCTCCCATGATGGCCCTGACCAGGGTTGATTTTCCTTCGCCGTTTTTCCCGACAAAGGCGACACGTTCACCCCGCTCGATGCTGAGGGAAACATCGGTAAAGACGTTGTGCTCGCCGTAATTTTTCGACAACTCGTGCAGGATCAACGGATAACTTCCCGAACGGGGCGATGGTGGAAATTTCAGGCGGAGTGAGGATGTATCTTCCTCGTCAATCTCAACCAGGTCAATCTTTTCCAGCATCTTTACCCGTGATTGAACCTGGAGTGTTTTACTGTAGGTGCCTTTGAACCGTTCGATAAACTCCTGCGTTTCGGCGATCATCTTTTGCTGCTCATCAAACTTTTTCTGCTGCTGCTGGCGCCGTTCAACACGCAGCTGTTGGTACATGGTGTAATTCACCTTGTAGTCGTATATCCGTCCCATGGTTACCTCGATGGTGCGGGTGGTGAGGTTGTCGACAAAAGCCCGGTCGTGCGAAATCACAATCACCGCTTTGGCGCTGTTGATAAGGAACTCTTCCAGCCACTGCACCGACTCAATGTCCATGTGGTTGGTAGGTTCATCGAGGAGGATAAGATCGGGTTTTTGCAGCAGGATTTTAGCCAGTTCAATGCGCATGCGCCAGCCACCGCTAAATTCGCCGGTGGGGCGGGTAAAATCGGTACGCAGAAAGCCCAGTCCAAGCAATATCTTCTCGATTTCGGCATCGTAGTTGATATCGGCAATCGAGTAAAACTTTTCGCTCAGCAGTGAAACCTCTTCGATAATTTGATAATATTCCTCCGATTCATAGTCGGTTCGTATGGTGAGCTGGTTGTTAAGCTCCTCCATCCTTTGTCTCATTTCGTTTATGGAAGAAAATGCGAGGGCGGCTTCTTCGAATACCGTGCGGCTGTCGACCGTCATCAGGTGCTGCGGCAGGTATGCGATGATGGTGTCTTTGGGAGAGGAAACCCTGCCACTGGTGGGTAACCGCTCGCCGGCAAGAATTTTCAAAAGGGTTGATTTTCCAGCTCCATTTTTACCCATGAGGGCAATGCGGTCTTTTTCGTTGATGGCGAACGAAACATTTTTAAAAAGGGTGGTTCCCCCGAATTCAACGGTAAGGCCTTCGGCTGCGATCATAATGAGGTTTAGAGATTGACAAATGACAAATGACAAATGACAAGTGACGGGTCATTCGTCATTTGTCATTCGTCATTTAGTATAGTTTGTTGCGTAACTCCCTGATCTTCTCATCGGTTACATAATCGTCATATTCCATCCGCTTGTCGATCATTCCTTTGGGAGAGATTTCGATGATGCGGTTGCATACCGTTTGAATAAACGCATGGTCATGCGACGACATCAGGAGGTTGCCCTTGAATTTCATCAGGGTATTGTTAAACGCCTGGATCGACTCGAGGTCGAGGTGGTTTGTCGGGGTGTCGAGCATCATTACATTGGCATTGCGGGTCATCATACGGGCAATCATGCAACGCACCTTTTCGCCTCCGGAAAGCACATTGGCTTTTTTAAATATTTCCTCCCCGGAGAAGAGCATCTTTCCAAGGTATCCCCGCAGGTAATTTTCGGTGGTATCACTCGAAAACTGCGCCAGCCACTCCATCAGATTTTTATCGGTCTCAAACAGTTTTTCATATTCAAGCGGCAGATAGACCTTAGTGATGGTTTGTCCCCATACATACGTTCCTGAATCAGGCTCCTGATGTCCTTTAATAATCTCGAAGAGGGCGGTCATGGCACGGGTATCCCTGGAAAGAAAGATGATTTTATCCTCTTTCTGCATGGTGAAGCTGAGGTTTTTAAACAACAGGGTTCCATCAACGGTTTTGCTCAGTCCATTTACCTCCAGGATGGTATTTCCCGGTTCACGGTCGGGGGTGAAGATGATGCCGGGATATTTCCGGGTCGAAGCCCTGATCTCTTCGATGTTCAGCTTCTCGATCATCTTTTTGCGGCTGGTGGTTTGCTTCGATTTTGATGCGTTTGCGCTAAACCGTGCGATAAACTCCTGAAGCTCCTTTTTGCGTTCTTCCGCCTTTTTGTTCTGTGCCAGTTGCTGGCGAAGGGCCAGTTGGCTCGATTCGTACCAGAAACTGTAATTTCCGGGGAATTGCTGTACCCTTCCAAAATCGATGTCAACAATGTGGGTACAGATGGAATCCAGAAAATGGCGGTCGTGGGAAACTACCAGTACGGTGTTGTCGAAATTGGCGAGATACCCTTCGAGCCAGTTTACGGTTTCGAGATCGAGGTCGTTGGTGGGCTCATCAAGCAGGAGGTTATCAGGTTTTCCAAAGAGTGCCTGGGCCAGGAGCACCTTCACCTTGTCACGGCCATTGAGTTCGCGCATCAGTTTGCCGTGCAGATCCTCTTTAATTCCAAGGCCGCTTAACAGGCTGGCGGCGCTGCTCTCGGCATTCCAGCCATCCATGGCGGCAAATTTTTCTTCGAGTTCCGACGCACGGTTGCCGTCGGCCTCGGAAAAGTCGGCCTTCGCGTACAGAGAATCCTTTTCGTTCATGATGGCCCAAAGCTCGGCATGGCCCATTAAAACGGTGGTAAGAACCATGTATTCATTGAATTCGGCATGGTTTTGCTTCAATACCGACAACCGTTCGCCCGGCCCGAAGTTAACAGACCCGGTGGTATTGTCCATCTCGCCGTAAAGCATTTTCAGAAAAGTGGATTTTCCGGCGCCGTTGGCCCCGATGATCCCGTAGCAGTTGCCGGGGGTGAACACCATGTTGACATCCTGGAACAAGATGCGTTTGCCAAACTGGATGCCCAGGTTTGAGACTGTAATCATAATAATGTTGAATATCAGTAAATTGTTAATGAAAGGTACAAATAGGGTACAGTCAGATGTTAAAAATCCACATGATGGCTATTTACACGGCTGCAAATTTACGAACTTTCAAGTTAGCATTTGAAATGGAGGGTCGCTAACTAAGTGACTTGATATCCTCAATCTTTCAAACACCTCACCCCAAACGCATTCCCCCTGCTTGCCGGATACAACAATACCGAGAAATTGTACAAATTCATCCCGTGTGAAATGGCGTTCGTTGGCCCCGTGGAGGTTGAAGTCCAGAAGATGGTTGCGAAATCCATAAAGCTCCGGTTGGCATTCAGGTAAAAACACCGGACCGGAAGGCTTTGAACCCATTGATAGAATGTCGTATATTGAACATTGAGTATCGAATAACGAATGAATTTTTCTGCTACGCAGCTATCGGTTTGCGGAACTAAATCGTCAATTGTAAAACAAAACTGCAGGGTTGGGTTTATTGTTCTGATCAACGATCTGGCCTTTGTTTTCGATGAACCCTGATCTTTGGTTCAATCCCTCTTTATCAATGGGGCTTTCGATTGTTGTATGGGCAACCATTGGGAGAAAGAATGCAATCAAAAAGAGCCTGGCCCGCAGTCCATCCAAAACCATCCAGTGATCCTCAAAAGAAAATGTTCTGATCATGCAAATTTTAGTATCAACTTACGAAGGATGAACTGTCACCGGGGATCAACCTCTTTATACAATCAATGAAGTTTCTGGTTCCGGTCATTAACGTATCCAGATCTTTTTCTTCTATCTCGAATTAGGAGCCATAATCCCCTTCCTGCCTCAGATTGGCAAGTTCAGAAAATAATTCACCAAATTCAATCGGAATTATTCCGGGCTTGATAAAGTTAAGGTTGAATTGATTTCTTGCACCTGAATGCGTTTTTGACTTGATTTGATTACTCATAAAAAGCGCGTCAACCATGTAAAAGCAGGCGTAGTAATCCTTCATTCATAGTCGAATGCCTTCTGATCTTACTGAGTCAAAAAGAGGGGTATCACTTTGATTGTTAATCCACTCCCCCGAAGAGTAGACAAATGCTGAAATGGGCTGTCCTGTAGAGAGTTCAATCTTATACAACTTTTTTCTAATTTGTTTCCGCTCCTGATAATCCACTTGTGGCTTATTTAAAAGGATCAGGATATCCCAATCAGAATCAGGTCGGAAATTAGCTCTTGCTCTCGAACCAAATAAAAAGATTTGAGCCCCCGGATCAATTGATACAACAGTCTTCTTTATTTCTGCTAAGATATTGATTGCCTGTTTAGTCATAATACAAAGATAAATCTTTTTAGCAACATTGTAATCATATTCAATTGAAAAATCGTAACTAATCAGTGTTGACCATACTGAATCAGTTGGCTCATGCGAGCCGGGTGGGCAGAGACCCTGGGAGCCTTCAGCGGTTTGGTATTGCATCATTTCGTCGCACTGTTAGAATGTCGAATATTGAACATTGAATATCGAATAACGAATGAATTTTATGCTACGCAGTTGTCAGTTTGAATTCAGATACTTTTTTTGGTTTACAACCACAGCCCGACAAAGCTCATATTTGAAATACTGGCAGGAATGATTTTAATTCTGGTAATTTGTTGATTAAATTTGCCTAAAAATGACTATGCCGGAATTATGCAGATTTTTGGAAATTATTATTTTCATGAACTTCAATGACCATAATCCACCTTATTTTCATGAAAATATGGAGATTTTGAAATCATTGTCGAGATCAATTCCGGGATAGTTGAAGGTAAATTTCCCATTCAATAAAATACAACCATTAGAATAGGATCTGTGATACTGAATGTTATATATGCTGAATATAAAGATGGATATCGGGTGTATTTAGCTTTTAATAATGAGTCCACTCCGAAAAGTCAATAAACAGCTTTTCGTCAGATCATCCTGCGTT
>DYQT01000488.1 GCA_020719165.1 Draconibacterium orientale
TTAAAATTCAAACACCTTATTTTGAAATTGAGAATAATATAATCTGGGGAGCTACCGCCATGATGTTGAGTGAACTATGCATGGTTGCCGAATTTTCCGGATTAATTAAAAATTAAAAAATGCAGATCGAAGTACAAAAAACAGCGCTTGTCACAAATGATGCCGTCGTCTTTGGCATATTGATGGTTCTTCTGGCACTAATTTTTGCAACAGCCTCAAGCCAAAATCCTAAAATCCGGAAGTTCTACAAAGTGATCCCGATGCTGTTGCTCTGCTACTTTCTACCGTCACTTCTTACAACGGCAGGCATTGTTGACCCGCATACATCACAACTTTATACAGTTGCTTCCAGGTACTTGTTGCCGGCTTGCCTGGTTCTATTGACCCTCAGCATTGATTTTAAGGAAATATTAAGGCTGGGACCCAAGGCCCTGATTATGTTTCTTGCCGGTACACTTGGTATTGTTATCGGTGGTCCGTTAGCCATTCTTATCGTATCGGTATTTTCTCCTGAAACGGTAGGAGGTACCGGTGATGCGGCTATATGGAGAGGCATGAGTACCATTGCCGGAAGCTGGATCGGAGGCAGCGCCAACCAGGCTGCCATGTATGAGATTTTCAAACCTTCCGGGCAGTTGTATGGCATTATGATAACCATCGATGTAATTGTAGCAGAAATCTGGATGGCATTCATCCTCTTCGGTGTAGATCGCGCCAAATCCATTAACCATTTTTTTAAGGCAGATGATTCAGCTATTATCCGACTTCAGGCAAAAATGCAGGAACTCAGCTCCCGAACCATGCGAATCCCATCGCTTCCCGACCTGATGGCCATCCTGGGAATTGCCTTCGGAGCCACCGGACTCAGCCATCTTATAGCTGATAACCTGGCCCCATTCCTTCAACTAAATGCACCCTGGCTCGACAAGTTTAGCCTGACGGGTAGTTTTTTCTGGATCATCGTCCTGGCAACTACCATTGGCTTGCTGTTGTCCTTTACGCCGGTGAGAAAACTCGAAGGCGCCGGGGCTTCCAGATTAGGAAGTGTATTTATTTATATGTTGGTTGCTACCATTGGAATGAAGATGGATATCCGGGAGATATTTGCGAGTCCGGGGCTGTTTGTTGTTGGATTAATCTGGATGTCAATTCATGTCATAACC
>DYQT01000226.1 GCA_020719165.1 Draconibacterium orientale
CTTTTGGGTTATTGCAGGAGGGGCTCCTGGAGAACATCCGCGATGTGAAACTCAATCCTGCGCCGAATGTTCAGTGTGACCAGATACTATGGGGGCGCAGTCCGCTCAGGCTCGACCTGGCCGGAGGATGGACAGATACTCCGCCATACTGCATTCTGTACGGAGGAAGTGTTGTAAATATGGCTGTTGAACTCAACGGGCAACCTCCTGTTCAGGTCTATATCCGGCCAACCAGCAAGCCGGTTATTATGATTCATTCTATTGATCTGGGATTAACCGAAGAGGTAAAACAGTATGATGATGTTTCTGAAAAGGGCAAGCTGGGATCGGCCTTCTCTATTCCCAAAGCAGCCCTCAGACTGGCTGGTTTTCATCCTGATTATTCGGAATATCCATTTCAAACCCTGAAAGAACAGCTTCTCAATTTCGGAGGCGGTTTTGAGATTTCGCTGATGGTTGCTGTGCCGAAAGGCAGCGGACTGGGGACGAGTTCTATACTGGCAGCCACGATATTGGGAGCCCTGTCAGAATTTTGTTCCCTGGGATGGGACCGATATGAAATAGCCTCCCGAACTTTAATGCTTGAGCAAATCTTAACCACCGGCGGCGGATGGCAGGATCAGTTTGGCGGTATTTTTAGTGGAGTAAAACTTGTTGAAAGTACACCGGGGCTGGTGCAAAAGCCTTCTGTGCGTTGGGCGCCCGACCACTTGTTTCTGCGACACGAAACCAGCGCCCTTATTTTATTGTATTATACCGGAATTACCAGATTTGCCAAACATATCCTGACAGACATTGTTGAAGGGATGTTTCTCAACTCGGCTCCTCACCTTGAGATCTTGTCGGAAATGAAGCACCACGCAGCCAACACTTATGCGGCCATTCAAAACAATGACTGGGATGGGCTTACCGCTGCAATCGGGTATTCATGGGAGCTAAATCAACGGCTTGATTCAGGTACAAATACCCCCGAGATAGCCGCGATACTCAGGCAAATAAAAGATTTGACATCTTCATGTAAACTCCTGGGTGCGGGTGGAGGCGGATATCTGATGATCTGCGCCAGGGACTTGCAAGCTGCTTCGCGCATCCGCACAATTCTTCTGCACTCCCCTCCAAATCCGCGGGCAAGGTTTGTTGATTGGAAACTGTCGGATACCGGACTCGAGCTGACGAAAAGCTGACCGAAAAAATGTAGAAGAGATTTAATCCGGACTTTTACAGATAATCAACTTTTTCTATCGTATTTTTTGTAAATGGCGCAATGGCCCTGTTGTAAATACCATGAACATAGGCTATGGCCATTCCATAATTGGTCACCGGGATTCCGGCGTCAACAGCCGGTTTCAGCCTGCTGATGATTTGCTTTCTGGTAATCATACATCCACCGCACTGAATAACCATGGCATATTCGGTAATTGGACGCGATATTTTATTGAGCCCGGCAACCACATCGAATTCCAGTCTCTTCCCTGAATAATTGGTGAGCCACCTCGGAATTTTTACCCGGCCAATGTCATCGCACGAAACATGATGGGTGCATGATTCGAGGATCAGCAACCGGTCGCCGTCGCGAAGCATCGACAAATGCGGTGTTCCCTTGATATAGTTGATGAAATCTCCCTTCTGCCTGGCCAAAACAATGCTGAAACTCGTTAGCGGAATCTCCTTTGGAACAGATGCATCTGCTTTGGGAAACACCTGGCTGTCGGTGATAACCAACACCGGTTTGGGGTTCATTTTTTTCAGGAAGGCATCCACTTCCCGCTCTTTGCAAACTACGGCAATTCCATCGTGATCAAGTACATCGCGGATTACCTGCACCTGAGGCAATATCATCCTGCCTTCAGGGGCCTCAATGTCGATGGGAGTGATGAGTAAAACCAGGTCGCCGTATGAAATCAGGTCACCAACCAACGTTTGTTTTCGGAAGGCTGTTTCTGGAATTGTTTTCCTGATCAGCGCAATCACCTCTTCGATATTATCAGGGACTAGTGCACTGAAATTGATCACAGGTACCGCGTAAACATCATGGGCTAATTTGACTAATTCGGGGGTGATTTTGGCTACATCCGATTTATTATGGATGATGAACCATGGAAGATCGAGGGCGTGGAAATCACGTATAAGCTGTTTTTCTGGTTCTTCAAACTCGTTGTTTACAATGACCAATATTGCAAGATCAATGATTTTGAGTATTTCCCTGGTTTTTCCAACTCTTTTCAACCCAATTTCACCAGAATCGTCAATACCGGCAGTATCAATTACAACTACCGGTCCGATCCCTGCAATTTCAATTGATTTTTTGACAGGATCGGTTGTGGTGCCGGCTATGTCAGAAACAATGGCTATTTCCTGGCCGGTGAGTACATTGATCAGGGAGCTTTTCCCGTTGTTTCTTCTGCCAAAGATACCGATATGGGGTTTGGTGTCGCGTCCTTTTGTCATGGATATGCCTATTTAACCACAGTTTTTGCAAAGCTGCTTGAATAGGCTGAGAAAAAGCCAATGCCTCCGTTTGATATGTTTCCTTCTACATTGGCTGGTGGGCCGGTGAAAAAAGGGATGTTGAAACCCGATTGTTTTACCTGGTCGATAAAGTTATAATATTCTTTGGTGATGCCCGACATCTGCAGCATGACCGTGTCGCCGGGATGAAGTGTTTCCCAGTTGTTTTCGTTGTTGATATAGATCACATCTACGCCATTCATATAACTGCCATTGTAGAATTTATCATCTGAAACAACTTTTTTTGTGATCGTATCGGTCATCAGGATGCCGTTTCTGTAAAGATTGAACAGATAATAATTCACCTCATCGCCTGGTTCCTGTGCATATAGTTTGACCGTCCAAATGCCTTTTGGGCCCCATTCAGGATGGAAAACGGTGCCAATCGAATCGAGTCGGGTTACCGTTGGCAGGAAGGATGATGCCTCAACAGTTGTATGTCCGGCAATTTCCTCGGGTAATTCTACATGCAAGGTATAGGTGCTTCCGGTTTTTCCGGCGAAATTGCGGTCGGTCTCATAAATCCCAGACACACCCTTTTGTGATTCGTGCAAAATAAAAATGCTGTCTCCATCGGTTATTGTAACGATGGCATTTACTATTTTTGGCACACTTTCATTGGCGAAGTAGTCGGCTGAGGTGGTGAGCGTTACCCGGTAAATGCCGGTATCGGATTCGATATTGCCATCAACCACAACGCGGGTATATGTTGAGTCGAGTTTTACATCGATTTTTTCGGTACATGCCGACACCAGTGTGGCGAGCATGACAATATACAGGAGCTTCTTAATCATTGTTGAAATGAAAATTGAATGTGACTGAAGGGATGATTCCGAACAGATATACCTTTTCGGCATAGGTAACATCGGGATTTATGTTATCCTGTGTAAAGTTTATTGACCAGGTGTTATGGCGGTTATACGCATTATAAACCGAGAAATTCAAATCCCAGTTAAACTTCCTCCCTGGTTTTGGCTTACTGAAAAATGAGAGCGACAGGTCTAACCGGTGATAGTCTTGGTAGCGATATTGATTGCGGTCAGAGTATATTGGAACGATCTTACCGCCGATCTCTGCACGCCCTGTTGGAAAGGTTACCGGCGCCCCTGTGGCATAAACCCAGTTTGCAGAAACAGTAAATCGCTTGCTGATTATGTAGTTCAGCACAATCGACACATTGTTCGGCTTGTCGTATGGGGCCGGATAGGCCTGGTTGTTGTTTATTTCGTTGATCTGCCTAAAAGTGCGTGAATAGGTATAACTGACCCAGCCACTGATTTTTTCTTCATTAAGCCTTACAAGAAATTCGATGCCATACGACCACGCTTTCCCGCTTCGTATCTCTCCTTCCAGTTTGTTGTTGAGGAGCAGTTGGGCAAAATCTTTGAAATCTACAACATTTCTCATCCATTTGTAATAGCCTTCCACCGAAGTTTCGATGGTGTTTCTCCTGAAGTTGCGGAAGTAACCAACGGCTAATTGGTCGGCTATTTGCGGTTTAACATTCGGACTTGAAGGGAACCAGATGTCTAATGGCGTTCCAACCGTCGAATTCTGTGCCAGTTGCAAATATTGGTCGGTGCGTGCATAGCTGGCTTTGATGGAATGTTTGCTGTTAAAATCGTATAACAAACCAAGCCTTGGCTCCAGTCCAACATAGGTGTTGTAAAGTTCCCCCGACTTGTAAACGGTTGAGTCAATAGCCTTGTACGATGAATCATAATTGAAGACTGTTCCGGGGCCTGTATTCTGAAACATCGAGAACCGCAATCCATATTTGACAGTGAAGTGTTCACCGATTTTTTGTTCGTTACTCGCGTAAACCCCTGTTTCAAAGGCATAATTGTTGGGTACTTTTACATCGGCAAAAACCGTTTCGTCACCTATTCCCTTTGCCTGGCCTGGATTAAACATGTGATAGATGACAGAAGCACCAAATTTAATGGTGTTTTTAGTATTCAGATAATAACTGAAATCGCCTTTTGCGCCGAGGTCGCGAAGATTTGAGGTCCAGTCGAACGAGTTATTGTTACCGGCCGGTGTTCCAAGATTATACAAGTAGTTGCTGTAGACAAAGGAGAAATTTGAAAATATCTGTTTGGTGAAAAGATGGTTCCACCGGAGGGTAGCAGTTTCATTTCCCCATTTCATGCCTGCAAACCCGTTTTTAAAAACGTCACGCCCAAAGTAACCCGATAAAAATATCTGGTTGTTGTCGTTGATGCGGTAGTTGATCTTGGCATTCAGATCATAAAAATAGAGTTTGTTGTTCTGGAGTGCCTTATTGGATGAGAGCGGAAGAAAGATATCGGCATATGTGCGACGACCCGAAAGGATGAACGAACTGCGATCCTTCACTATTGGTCCTTCAACAGTGAGCCGGCTGGCAATAATCCCGATACCGCCATTGACCTCAAACTTTTTCGAATTTCCTTCATTCATGCGAACGTCAAGTACCGAAGCCAGTCTTCCTCCATAATTAGCCGGAATATCTCCTTTGTAAAGTTTTACATCCTTGATGGCGTCATTGTTGAATACCGAGAAGAAACCCATCAGATGGGAAGCATTGTAAACCGTCGATTCGTCGAGCAGTATAAGGTTCTGGTCAGGCGCACCGCCCCGAACGCTGAAACCGCTTGATCCTTCCCCCACCGATTGAACTCCCGGCAACAGTTGTATGGCTTTAATAATGTCCACTTCGCCCATCAGAGCTGGTATCCGCTGAATGGTTTTAATATCCATGCGAAAGGTGCTCATTTCAGGTTTGACAACATTTTTATCATTTTTTTCACTCGTGATCTCCACCTCTTTAAGTTGATGTTCCGTGGGATCCAGCTCAAT
>DYQT01000489.1 GCA_020719165.1 Draconibacterium orientale
CCGTCTCAATGAGAGGCGGGCATTTATGGAAATACCGGGAATTCAACCTTGTGGGTCAACCCACAAGGTATCCTATTTTGAAGGGGACATCAAGTCATCATATGAAAACCAAACAACGGATAACACACAATGTCCAAAAACCAAGAAACCGTTGGTCAACTTTTAAAATACACAATCAGTACTTCACGAAAACGTAGTAACCGCTTCGCGTCAGTCGTTCGGCTAAAAAGCGACTGAAGTCGCCACTACGAAACCCTTTCGTGATCTACTGACAATTAAGCTTGAGAAAGCGACAGAAACGCTATATTAGTTCAGTGCTCTTTTCATTTCAAATTTGTGTCAAGAATTCCCTGACCTGAATAGTTGTCTGTTCAAGGCTTTTTATCCCGTAAAATTACAAAGAACTGATGGGAACAGAATCAACCCTTTTATGGAATTGGTTCCGACTAAAGATAAAGATTAGAAGTAGCATCCCTTTATTGTTTGAAAAATCGCGGAATTAGATCCCCAATCAAAATTACATCAAACAGTAAAGGAGAATCACAATATGAACACAAGAAATACATGGCTACGGATCATTGCCCTGGCACTCGCCATCCTGCTATTGACTGGATGTGGAAGCGCCCCAACCCAACCAGCCGCAGATTTTACGGGACATTGGGAAGGTTTATCGTCTAATTTTATTCTGGACCTGACGCAAACCGGGGGACAATTGCAGGGCAGTCATTCGGCTGTTGCCCAACAAGGAAATAAAATAGATTCGCTTGATAAGTCACTCGAAGGAAATATTAAGGGACAGGTGGCAACCGTCAAATTTCAGAGTTCATTTTCAACAAACAGCGGCGAAGCTCAGATCAGTTTCATCGACCCCAATACGATCTTTTGGAAAGTGATAACCCCGCCGGATGGGGAATATTATTTACCGGCTGAGTCCACTCTCGTAAAAAAGACACCCGCCGCCAATCCTTCACCTGCGGCATCCGGTACCATCACGGGCAGCGTGCATCTGATGGCACCTCCCACGCCGAAGATGGTGGTGTTTGCGGTGGAACAGACGACCGGCGCATGGGCTTTCACCGAAACCGAAGCCACCGACGGTCTTGCAACTTTCAGCATCGTCGTGCCGCCGGGGACTTATCAAGTATTTGGCGAAGGCG
>DYQT01000490.1 GCA_020719165.1 Draconibacterium orientale
TGGGTGGCATCATTTTATATCAAGAAATGGTATCGGTTTGGGTCAGGGCGGAAAGGCTTATCGGTGAAGCTGGCCTCTGATCCAAGGTAGGGCATAAAACCAGCGCCTTTAGATTCAAGACCTGCCCCGGCATTGACCTGCCCCCTGATTTCGTAAGAGTTGACAATATTCGAAATGTCGAGAAAAACAGGAGCATCAGCATACCGTAGCTTCACAATATTCAGCAGCAACTGGTTTTTCCAGGAGTCGGAGATTGCGTTGATGTAAGCTGACCGGTCGCGTATCATATTTTTCGGACCTACACTGCTGCATCCGGCGATGAATAATATTATCACACACAGGGGGATCAACCGCCTGTTTTTAGCATGGCTCATAGTCATTCTTTATTTTGGATTGGTTGGTGTGGCATCCTGGGTTGTGCACTTCAGTCCCATCTTGTGGCATACAGCTAAAATCGCTTTGACGGCTGCATCCGTCGGTTTTTGTGATGAATCACCTGATTTTTCTGCCTTTACGGTAATCTGGGAGAGGGCCGCACCCAGTGAGTCAATCTGCATGGTGAGCGAAAGATCATCATGGGTGAATTCTACAAATTTTCTGCCATCATCCTTGTTTTGGATTTTACATCTTGTGTCGGAGGTGAGGGTGTCAGTTACCGCATGGTAAACCTTCGTAGCGCCTGCATCGAGGATTACAGAAGCCACCTCTTTCCCATCGGTTATCTTGGCTTTTATTTTTCTCGCGAGGGTAATGAATTGAGCAGAAACAGGTTGTGTGTGGAAAACCATTGTCCAAACGAGCAGAAGGAAGAAGATTTTTTGAAATTTTGACATAATCGTAAGAAGGTTAAACGTGTCAACAATCAGGCAATAAATGTATGATTTTTTTTAATTGGACGGATTGATTAAAGCTATATCCTTCATTCTCTCATTGAACAATCATTTTTCTGATAATTCTGGTTTTACCAGCCATCATGCTCAGTAAATACATTCCGCATTTCAGGGTAGAAACATCCAGGGTGACTTCATGTTTTCCGGCTTGGAAATATCCCTTGACAGGCTGAGAAACTTCAATCCCCAGGGAGGTTTGCAGGGAGATGAGAACCTTGGAATCCGAAGGCAGGTTAAACAAGATCCTGCAGTGCCGGATAGCTGGA
>DYQT01000491.1 GCA_020719165.1 Draconibacterium orientale
GAAACCTGCCAAACCATGCGAAGTGCAATAGGTTTTATTGCCGGCCCTGAAAGTCCGCCTGTGACAGTTGAAAGTACAGGCCTGCGTTTTTCAGCGTCGATGGCCATGCCGAGTAATGTATTAATAACAGACACTGAATCAGCACCTTCATCTTCAACAGCCTTAGCGATTTCAGCTATATTGGTCACGTTTGGCGAGAGTTTTACGATCATAGTCTTATCGTAAACACTACGAACTGCTTTTGTAACAGTGCCAGCCATAGGGCAGGAGGTCCCGAATGCCATTCCTCCCTCTTTTACGTTTGGACACGAAATATTCAGTTCAATACCGGTAATTTTATCGAGCTGATTCAGTTTTTCGGCCACTTCCATGTAACCTTCAACCGTTGAATCTGAAACATTTACAATAATATGTGTATCGTAATGTTTTATTTTGGGATAGATGGTATTGATAAAATAATCAACGCCTTTATTCTGAAGCCCGACGGAATTCAACATGCCGGATGGTGTTTCAGCCATACGGGGATAACGGTTTCCATCGCGATTTTTTGAAGTACATGCTTTGGTAAGAATGCCACCCAGCCTGTTTACATCTATAAAGTCGTCAAATTCAATTCCATAGCCGAAAGTTCCCGAAGCTGACATCACCGGGTTTTTGAGCAGTAGATTGTGTACGTTAACTGATAAATCGGGCATTGTCTTTTATGTTTGATTTCGGATGCTTGATTTCGGATGTCGGATTTTAATGTCGGATGTCGGATGTTCGATGTCGGATGTCCGATTTTGGATGTTGGATTAAAATGGATTCTTTTTGTTGAACTATGTCTCTATGTCCGCCCTTCGCCCAATCGCCGTTCTCCCATTCACCTCTCGCCCAATCACCCTTCAACTTGTCGGCTTCATTCATCTTTTCAGCTCATTATAACTTAAGCTTTCGTGTATTAAATACAGGTCCGTCGATACAGGTTGTTTTATTCCCATCAACAGTTTCGACAACGCAGCATAAACAGGCCCCGATTCCGCAAGCCATTGTATTTTCAAGTGAAATTTCACAAGGGATTTCATGCTCAGCAGCTACGCGGGCAACAGCTTTCATCATTGGATCAGGACCACAGGCATAAATAGCTGAGTATTCGTTCACTTTTCCTGAAAACA
>DYQT01000039.1 GCA_020719165.1 Draconibacterium orientale
ATTTGTAAAATGAGATTTATTTCATACCTCGTATCGGGGTGCAAGTCGGGTTAACGCTGCCTGCCGAGGTCAGGAAAATCTCTGCTTTGGATAAGGAGCTGAATCCAAAAGTAAAATCGATCATGGCACAAATCGTTATTGAGCCCTCCTGCCCCTGCATTGGGAAAGCATTGGTTGCACTTCAACTTGGCAGCAGCATTACAGTAACCTCAATTCAGAGGGATGGAAGCTTTCTGACACCTGACGGATTCACAAAAATCATGGCAGGGGATCAGTTATCGGTGATGACAGACAACGAAGTTTCAATGTGTAAGTTCAATCTGATCTTTGGGATTAACACATAGGATCTTTTAAACGCTGACAGGTCTTTTAAACACTGACAGGTCTTTTAAACACTGACAGGTCTTTTAAACACTGACAGGTCTTTCAGACGCTGTCAGGTTTAGTTGCTCATCAGACCTGACAGCGTCTGCAAGACCTGTCAGCGTCTGAATCAGCGTCTGAATCATCATCTGAATCACCTCCGATCAGAACTTGCCGAATTTGAGGGCAAGATTCACATTGAAATTATTGATCAATCCCGCGTTGGTTTCCATCAGGTCGAGATCGGGGGTATAGCGATAGGATATGCCGGCATCAAGTTGCATGAATTTCAGCAGGTTTAACTCAACCATGATCCCGGGTTCAACCACGAAAAAGGCATCCCAGTCGAGCGTTGTACCTTCGGAATTGCCGCTATCATGGTAATTGTAGATCCAGGTGTTGTAAGCCAGGCCTCCTCCGCCAATCAGAATGGGAAAGTTGAGATGCACCGGAGAGGTTGGCAAAACCTTGAACTCAAATTTCAAACCGCCATAGCCTCCGTAAAGATAGGCACCAAGGGGATCGACCGGTGTACGGTCAAAATCGTACCAGAGGTTGCCCGAATTGAGAATGCCTTTAGCGCTTAATCCAACCGAGAAGAAGTGGTTGATGATAACTCCCAGACTGAGTCCGCCCAAAAAGACAGATCTGCCTTCGAATTGTGTATAAGCACCTTCGGGGCCGATATAAAAGCCTACCGATTTTGGGTGGTCCGATTTTTTGAACAACGTTCTGATCTCTCCGTTGGTGGTTCCTGAAGAATCGCCGGCAGGTTCGCCCTGAGAGAAGGTCGCACTGACCTGACTGATAAGAATGATTAATGCCAAAATATTTTTTTTCATAGGTCAGGGGATTGGGATCGGAAAAACAAAAACTGGCAAGTCTATTCTGAGGCAATGGCACGTGAGATCACAATCTGCTGGATCTCCGAGGTTCCTTCATAAATCTGAGTGACTTTGGCTTCACGCATAAGCCGCTCTACATGATATTCCTTCACATATCCATATCCGCCGTGAATCTGCACCGCTTCAGTGGTGACGTACATGGCAGTTTCGGCAGCATAATATTTGGCCATGGCGCTCTCTTTCCCATAAGGAAGGTGATTGTCTTTCAGCCAGGCCGACTTGTATACCAAATGCCTGGCCGCTTCAACCCGGGTGGCCATGTTCGCCAGTTTAAATGATATCGCCTGGTGGTTGATGATCTCAGTTCCGAAAGATTTTCGCTCTTTGGCATACCGGAGGGCTCGCTCATACGCACCTTCCGCAATGCCCAGGGCTTGAGCCGCGATGCCGATTCTGCCACCTTCGAGCAGTTTCATGGCAATTTTAAACCCGGCACCGTGCTCACCGATCCTGTTCTCCTTTGGCACCCTTACATCGGTAAACATCACTGAATGGGTATCGCTGCTGCGCATTCCCATTTTATCCTCATGTGGCCCCAGTGAAATGCCCGGCAGGTTGCGCTCAACAATAAAGGCGTTGATGCCTTTGTGCTTCAGTTCAGGAGAAGTTTGCGCCATCACCAGGTATATGGAGCCCTTATCGGCACTGGTGATCCAGTTTTTTGTTCCGTTCAGAATATAGTGATCCCCCATGTCAACAGCCGTTGTGCGCTGCATGGTTGCATCAGAGCCGGCTTCAGGTTCCGACAGCAGAAATGCTCCAATCTTTTCGCCGGTTGCCAGCGGTCGGAGATATTTTTCCTTTTGCGTATCATTGCCAAAGTGTTCGATCCCATAACAACCAAGCGAATTATGCACAGCAAGGATTACTGCAACGGAGGCGTCGCATTTTGATATCTCTTCAATGGCCAACACATACGAAATGTTGTCCATTCCTCCACCACCCCAAAGTGGGTCGACAGTCATTCCCAAAAAACCAAGCTCGGCAAGGCGCAGGATATGTTGTGCAGGATAGATGCCTTTTGCATCCCGTTCGAGGACATCGGTAAGGAGTTCACGTTGCGCAAAATCCCGGGCAGATTGCCGGATCATCTCCTGTTCCTCAGTAAATTTATAATCCATGGCAGTAAAATTAGCAGTTCGCTAAAATAATCAATATTCGGAATTCAAGCTTCAATATTCGCTATCCCGCAGCTCTTTTCTTGCCAAATTGAACTCATCCATGATTTCACGAACAATCTCCCCCGCTGGTTTTATGCGGTTGATCAGCGACGCCGCTTGTCCGATTTCAAGTTCACCCTCCTCCATATTGCCTTCAAACATCCCAAGCCGGGCTCTGCCTTTGCCAAGCAACCCCGACATCTCCTCCGGAGTGGCACATGAATTTTCCAATTGCTGCAATTGATCAAAAAAGGCATTTTTAATCAAACGAACCGGCACTAATTTTTTTAGGGCCAAAAATGTCCCGCCATCTCCGGTTTCAACAATTTTTTGCTTGAAAAGCGGATGTGCCGATGATTCATCAGAGGCAACAAACCTGCTTCCGATTTGTACTCCTTCGGCGCCGAGTGCCAGGGCAGCAAGCAAACCACGTCCGGTGGCGATACCTCCGGCTGCGATGAGCGGCAACTTCACAGCCAAGCGAATCAGTGGCAGCAAGGTAAAGGTTGTCGTCTCCTCTTTCCCGTTGTGGCCGCCGGCTTCGAAGCCCTCGGCCACAATGGCATCAACCCCCGATTGCTCGCATTTAAGGGCAGATTTAACATTGGCAATCACATGAACTACCGTGATGCCATGTTCTTTTAAACGGGATGTCCAAAGTGCGGGATTACCGGCAGAGGTGAATACAATTTTCACCCCTTCACGGATAATTGTTTCAAACTGTTCTTCAACCCGGGGATATAACAACGGAACATTTACCCCAAAAGGCTTATCCGTTGCAGCTTTACACTTTCTGATCTGAATTTCAAGCACTTCAGGCGACATCGACCCGGCTCCCAGCAACCCCAATCCTCCGGCATTGCTCACGGCCGAAGCAAGCCGCCACCCGCTGCACCAGATCATCCCAGCCTGTATGATCGGAAAATCAATGGCGAAAAGAGATGTTAGTCTCGAATTCAATATTATTTTCCCTGCTTATATACAATCGAAACCAGCGATTTATCATCTCCGCCCATATTCACGGTAAGTCCGTAGGGACGATCGGCAGGGATCTCAACCTGGGCATCGCCCGCTTTTCCGGTAAGTTGTTCCAGAATGGTAACAGCCTGATGAACACCGGTGCCTCCGGTAGGATGACCCCAACCGATCAGTCCGCCCGTGGTATTTACCGGAACTTTCCCGCTGCGTGAGGTGTTTCCTTCGAGGATATATTCGGCACCTTTGCCTTTTTCGGCAAATCCGATCGCCTCCATGCACATCAAACCGGCAATGGAGAAGCAATCGTGTATTTCGGCCGTGCCAATCTGGTCGCGCGTAATCCCCGCAGAAGCCAACGCTTGTTTTACGGCTTGTTTGGTGGTGCTTAATTCCGTCGGATCCATGGGTGGCTGGGTAATGTCCTCTTCGATCTGACCCCAACCGAGTACTTCAATGGCCGCACTGGCAGGAATGCCGCAGCACTTCAACCCGGCTTCTGAGACAATGGCGATGGCCGAAGCGCCATCGGAAACTTTAGAACAGTCGAATACATTCAGATGGTCAACGAACGATTTCCCGTTTGGTTCCATCATGGCCAGCGCTTCCAGATCTTTTACCGTATTGTGAAACTCCTGTGCTGTTGGGCAAAGGCGGGCATTTTCAATGGCATTGCGGAACCAGCGGGCCATCGCCTTGCGGGTAAGTTCCCTGCCATACTTTTCGAAATAGGACCCGGCGCGATCACTAAACTGACCAGGGAAAAAATAGGCATGTCCATCCTTTCGGTTTTTAAACCAACCTGCTCCCGCCAGATAGTCGGCACAATAGATGGCTTTGACGGTATTCTGAACCTCTACCCCAATCACCAATACCACTTCGGCTGTTTCGGCCAGCACACTTTTAATGCCGCTCATCAGCGCCAATCCGCCGGTTGCACAGGCTCCTTCAACCCGGATGCCTGGTTTGTACCGCAAACCTTCATCCACATAGGGAAAGAAGGCCGCCAGGTTGGCTTGCCGGTTGAACCGTGCGGCCATGAAATTTCCGATCACACATTCGTCAACATTTTGTGCTCCTCCAATCTGTTTGAGGGTTCCCTGTCCGGCCTCCCTGATATATTCTTCCAGGCCCGGGCGTTCCTTTTTCGGATTGAACTCTTTGCGGCCGGTACCCATGGAAAGGGTATTGTATCCGGCGATCATGTATACTTTTCTTCTCATAATGGGCTATGCTAAATATTTGTTTATTGGGCCATAGGCGTGAAAAAATCCGGTAAGCAGAACAGTGTTCACATCATTTTCATTCAGCGCCACCCCTGAATTGATCAATTCAACGCCAATGAAATTTGAACGCATGGCATATGCTTTGGTCAGTTCGGCGCCCACGCTGGATGCCAGCCTCAACTGGTTGAAATACTCGACAAGAATCTCATTTTTCGACTTGCTGCCAATCACTGCCTTCCAGGCTGGCGGAACAGGCATGGTTCCCAGTTTTTGGTCAACCCCGGCCTGCAGATCGCCGATGGCGACATATACTTTCTTCTCCGGATCGTAAATAGCGACCGGACGTCCTTTCTCATATTTCAGGATGCCATCTTTTTGAGAGCCATCCGAAAACTGGCCACCCTTCACCCCTTGTGCAAGCAATGTGTCAAGCAACTGGCAATGAAGTGTTTCCTCCCTAAGATGACGGGTCATCACCGACATGATAAAACTGCAAACATCCACACCGACGTAATCAATAAGCTGGAATATCCCCATGGGACGAACCAAATAATCCTGACTGATTTTGTTGATGGCAAGCACCGCCCCGGGGAAGGAGAAATCCTTTGAAAGTTTGTCAACTTCGCCAGCGGCGTAAAGGATGTCGCGCATGAAATGTCCGTTGCCGATAAACCCGGCCACATCGTTCGATGGAACAACCACCTTTCGCAGGTTTTTTGCATAGGTAAGCGCAAATGCTTCAACCTCGGGAAGTGTACGATCGGCCTTGATTATTTCAACCAGCTTCTGAACGGCAGGCGGGTTATAAAAGTGAAACCCGATGATCCGGCCAAGGAGCCCTGCACCTTCATCCAGCTTTGTAATCGGAATGGAAGAGGTGTTGGTGAAGAACCATGGCTGGTGTGGATTGTTGGATGAAATTTTTGAAAAGATGCTGATTTTCAAATCCGGGTCTTCCTTTATGGCCTCAAATACCATCGTGGAGTCGTAAGCGGATTCGAGTCTGGTGGTGGTTCTCACCAGACTGATCACATCAAAAATGTACTGATCGATGATCTCGTCATTGTCGATCAGGTCGGCTCGCCCGGCATATACCTTTCGCAACCCGACTACCTTTTTCTCCGCGAGTTTCAACACCTGCGCCTTCAGGTATTTCATCACTCCTGCCAGGGCTTCATCGGAAACATCAATGGCATTCAGCACAAACGGCTTGCCCTTGTTTTCGGGTTTGAGGCTGATGTCGGCCATCTCCACCGCGGTGAGCAGTAAAATACCACTTCCCATTTTTCCGGCTGCGCCCAACACCGAAACATGCTGTAATCGTTCTTCGTATGACATTTTTATCTTATTAGAGGGTGGTTAATTATACAAAATGAAATATGGATAAAACAACAGAGTTACCAGTCAGGCTTGCGTTTCTCGAGAAATGCCTTCATTCCTTCTTTTGTCGACTCATGATTAAACTGCTTGCCAAATTCAACCGCTTCCAATTCGGAGGCATGCTGAAAGCTCGTGGCTATTCCGGCGCGGATTATTCTTTTCGATGTAGCCACTGCCTGTGAACCGTTGGCAGCAATTTTGGAAGCCAGTTTCATCACCTCTGCCATCAGCATTTCAGGTTCGGTTACCTTTTGAACAAGGCCAATTCGCAAAGCATCTTCGGCAGTAATCGTATCGGCAGTAAGGATGAGATACAATGCATTGCCAAGCCCTGTAAGTCGCGACAAACGCTGCGTTGCAGCATAACCGGGGATCATTCCCAGGTTCATTTCCGGCTGACCGAATTTAGCCAGTTTGCTGGCGACTCTGAAATCGCATGCCATGGCCAATTCACATCCTCCGCCAAGGGCATACCCGTTTACGGCAGCAATTACCGGAATGCTCAGTTGCTCCAGCCTGTCGAAAGTTCGCTGGCCAAAAGTTGAGAATGCATAACCTTCATCAGAGTCCATGTGTACCATCTCCGCGATATCAGCGCCGGCCACAAAGGCTTTTCCTTCGCCGGTGAGCACCAGCACTTTCACATCCTCGCGTGGTTCAAGGTCATCAAGAAAATGGTTAAACTCTTTAAAAAATTTGGTATTCAGCGCGTTAAGCGCAGCCGGCCTGCTGATGGTTACAACGGCGATTCGGTCAGAAATCTGGATTTTAAGGATTTGATACTCCATTGTTATTTTATTAACGGTAGATAAATTTTCGCGATATAAATTTAATGAAAATTCTGAATGAAAAAAGTTTACAATGGGATTTTCAATTGTTTTTTTCAAAAAAACAAAATCCGGAAAAAAAACGCTTCACTCCCGATGATTCAATAACGGGTAAGCCAATGGAAAAACAGTTTTAAAAATGCCGCTTACTGCACCACGAACCGTGCAACCTTGCTTTTATCGGGCATTTGCAGTTTCATCAGATACATCCCTTTGGAATAGGCGCTCACATCTATTTGCTCCTTCAATATTTGCTGCAGGGCAGGATGAATTGTTTTGGAATAAATCTGACGGCCATCAAGCCCGGTGAGTGTCAGTACCGCATCTGTTTGCAATCCGGTGATGGTAATGGTAACTTTGTCCTGAGCCGGATTTGGCTGAGCGACCAGGCTCAACCCTTCCGACGGATTTTCGGCAATGCCGGTACATGGATCGAGGGTTATATGCATCATGCTGGTGGCCTTATTCAGGCAGGGAGCCAGCGGCCATACGATGAGTTTTATGTCGGCATATCCTGCTATTTTATCCTTAATTCCAGGCATGTAAGCCGTTGTTAACGACGATGGGTCGGTAAATGTACCATCACCGGTACTTCCCCATAAAAACCTGAGATAACTTGTTGCCGTTGCATTTATGTCGATTGGTGAAACATACCAGCACACAATGGTATCATTTCCGGCGAAGGCAGTTGGAGCATCAACAATGCGCATCTCGGTGGTATCGTGTCGTGTTGTGACACCATCATTGGTGGCGACAACGTATTGAGTTGTATGAAGTGGTTTAACTTTCGGATTTTGCAGCGTGGAGGTGAAGCCTGCAGGAATGGAGCTCCAGGTATAGGTAAAGGCGCCACTTCCTCCATATCCATATGCATGAAGCTGACACGAGTCGGTGCTGGTGCTGCACAGGATGGCGGGTGTGGCAGAGGCAGCCGACGAAAACACATTGGCATAGGTATAAGATGCGATTCGTGTTTGCCATCCGCTTGAGGATGTTGAGATATAATATTCTGTTGTAAACCAGAAAGTTGTCGGGGATGAGGGGTCAACACTGATCGCACTGTAATCGCCCCATCGGCTGCGTCCGCTCCAATTTCCTGTTTGGGAGCCGCCGCCGTTTACGATGGTTTTCTCCATGATGGTCATCTGGTTCAGCGGATCGTTCTTCAACCTTCCGGTGTAACGGATACCGGGATAAATGTTTGTGCTTGAAACCGAATATCCCATGGAAATAGTACCTGACGAGTCCTGTGCGATGCTTCCCATCCATCGTGAAGTATTATCGGGCGAATAGGTTGCCTGCTGATAAATACTCCAGGCGGCTCCGGAATTCCGTAGTTCATACCACCGTATACCGGCAACACCCGATCCGGCATCAATGGAGTGATTCAGCACCATGGATGAATAGCCATTGAATTTCCGGTATTGCAACCGGTACATCAGCCTGTCGCCCAGGGTTTCCAACATTTGGGGAGATCCTTTCTGTGGAATGCCACTCCCCCACCCTAAGGTGCCAAAAGGATTAACATTTAAATAGTTCAGATTTCCAAATGTTGAATTGGCCGGAGTTATCCAGTCGGAGTGAAATTCATACACGCCCAAACGCTGTGTTCCGCCGGTACGGATGTAGGTAAAATAGTTGGGTGTTCCAATGGCAGGAAATGTGCCATCGCAATCGGCAGGCAGGAGCGAGATAAACCCATCGGTGCCGGGGGGTACCGTAAAAGATATCCGCTGGGCATTGGGGTCGCCGGCCAGCATCGCGGTACGGTCGAAGGAATAGGCGCCATTTCCGACCCATCCGGCACTGCCCGGGCCAAAATTATTGGTCGACATGTAATATCCATCGGGCCAGATGCCAAACTTGGGATAATCGGGCATGGAGGTGAATGCATATTGCCAACGGTACCAACTGCCTGTCGGGTCGGGGGTTTGCGACACGGCGATCATCATGTAAAAGGGTGCGGTTGAAGAACCATTCGGGAGCGAAAATTGAGAAAATAGCCAACGGTTGGCCTGTTCATCGAATAAAACAATGGCATCACCATCGTTTGAATTGTTCGGCATTCCCTGCCAAACGGTACTATTCCCTGCCGGACCAAAAATTCTGGATCCGCTTTTATTGTAGATTGAATAAGAACAATTTATCACCTGGAAGTAGTGGTTAAAGCCAACATCTCCGTGTGTGTCGGGAGGAACATAGCCACCCAGGTTCCCCATGCCGTCAAAATTCTGAATGGTGGTATCTGAGGGTAGACTGCCAAAATAATCCTGCAATCCCGGATCTGTCAAGAGTCCGGCAGAAGGAACTTCAGTGCTGAAATAGTTGTTTACAACTCCGTCTTTCCAGCTACCATCGGCCTGAACCATCGCCGATTTCAGCATGTCGCGTAAAGGCGGGGATACATCAAAGTATATGGCATGGTCGGCAACGGGGATCAAACGAGGGTTTTGGGCCGTCGTAACTGTACCTGCAAAAAGGATGATGAACAACGTGTAAACTGCATTTTTCATTTGGCTCATATTTGGCTGCAAAATTAGCGTTATTCTTTATCCGAACAGTTACCTTTGAAAACAAATGGCTGGTTTATTGAATTTTGTATATTTGTTTAACATTTTTCAACCACAAAAACTCCTTGATATGCGCTTAAAAACATTCCATACCGACACCTTTACTGGTTTTTGCCAGGCCTGGGACGAGCAAACAAGTGAATCGTTTCAACCCAATTCGGCAATTATTTTCTCTTCTGTAGATATTGATCTCCAGGATGTTGTGTCATTTCTTACCCGGAAAAAAGTTCATGTTTTCGGATGTAGTTCGTGCGGGGAATTTTTATACAACGATCAAAATCAGTCCATCACCGATGGCGGGCTGGTTTGCCTCATGATGGATCTCGTTCCCGGCACTTTTGCAATAAAACTGTTCGGGGGTCAGGGTCAAACCTCCTATGTTTTGGGAAATAAAATCGGAAAATGGGCCGGAGAGGTTTTTAAGAAGCCGGCTATTCTGATCCTGGGCAGCGGACTCGATACGGATGGTGAACAACTGGTAAGAGGAATCCAGCATCTTACCGGCAACGAAATCACCATGTTTGGCGGTTTAGCCGGCGATGATGCCAGATTTAAGGAGACCTATGTTTTCTCGGAGACGACTCTGGAGAATTATGGCGCCATTGCCATGGTTTTCGATACCGCTCATTATGAGGTAAATGGAATTGCCACCAGCGGATGGGTGAGCATTGGCACCGATAAGATTATCACCCATTCCGAGGGAAATGTTGTTTACACCATCGATGGTCAGCCTGCGCTGGATGTGTACAAGCAATATCTGAATGTGCGCGATACCGACCTTCCCGAAATCGGGGTGGAATACCCATTATTGATCAAAAAACCGGGTGCTCAGGATGTACTGAGGGCGGTAGTCAATGTGGATATTGAGAAAAAAGCCCTGATTTTCGCCGGCACGGTTCCCAATGGTACAGTGGCTACATTTTCAAGTTCACCCGGTTTTGAGATCATCGAATACACCCGAAATAAGGTAAATGAATTTTACGAAAAGAACCGGGAAACCGATATCCTGATACTGTTTTCGGGCATGGCACGGCATAATGCCCTTGGCCCGTCCATTTCTGAAGAGATTGATGAGGCATGGCAAAACTGGTTGAAACCGCTGATCGGTTTTTTTACCTATGGCGAAATTGGAAATAACTACAATGCCGCATGTGATTTTCACAATGAGACCTTCACCATGGTTTCAATAAAACAAAAACCCGATGTCGCATAAAATTCTTTCGCTCATAGAGGAGATATCCAGGATTCAAAGCCCTGAAGATTTTTTCGGGCAAAAGGGACACATCAGTGAGGAACTGAAAAAAATTAAATCTGAACATGACAAATTGCTTTTCAAATTCGAGCGTTCAAGTAAAGAAAAAAGTATCTTTTCCTCTTTGCTCATCCGGACTTCGGCCGACCTGCAGCAGGTTTCCGACAAACTGAAAATTCGCGCAGAGGAGCTCTCAACTTTACTTACCACCATCCCGGCGTACGTCTATTTTAAAGACCTGCATCTTAACTACATGATGGTAAATCAGCCATTTGCCGAATTGGCGGGTGCCCCGTCAGATCAGATAACCGGCAAGAAGATTCAGGAGATTTTCCCGGGATATCAAAATATCGAATACTTAAACAAAGAGGCTCATGTGCTCGAAACCGGTTTGGCCCTGTATGATATTGAGGAAGAAATTGAACACAATGACAGAAAACGATGGGTAAACAGCAACATCGCACCTATCCGTAATGCTTCAAATCAGATTATTGGCTTGATTGGTATCTCGTGGGATATTACCGAACGCAAATTACATGAAGAGGAACTCCGGCAATCGAAAGAGCTTGCAGAGGCCGGCACCCATGCCAAAAATGAATTTATCGCGAGCATTTCCCATGAGTTTCGTACCCCCATGAATGGCATTCTGGGTTTATCTGAAATATTGAAAAACTCATCGCTGGCTGCAGACCAGATGGATTTGCTGAAAGGGATCATCTCTTCAGCCGAAAACCTGCTGGTTCTACTGAATGATGTTCTTGATTTTTCGGCCATCGAAGCCGGGAAGATGGAGATGGATTATCAACCCTTTATGCTTGACCGGGTGCTCGAGGATATCTCGCTGGTTGTAAAGATGAAGGCTGCAGAAAAATCGCTCGATTTCGATATTGTCGTTGACAAATCCGTGTCAAACCTGCTCATAGGCGATTCACAGCGGTTGCGCCAGATCATTATCAATCTGACAAACAATGCCGTTAAATTTACCGATCATGGAAAAATTCAGCTTCGCATAAGCCAAACCGGTCACACCGAAAACAAGGCAACCGTGAGGTTTGAAGTGGTTGACACCGGTATTGGCATTCCTCCTGAAGCGTTGGACTCTCTTTTCCGGGTATTTTCGCGGGTGAAACAAAATAATACGAAACTCATTGCCGGAACCGGTCTCGGTCTTTCAATATGTAAAAAACTCACCGACCTGATGGGTGGCCAAATCGGAGTTGAAAGTACTCCCGGAGAAGGCTCTACCTTTTGGTTTACCCTTCCGTTTACCCTTCCAAAAAATTTCAAAAACAATTCGCAGGGGGTTCACCCCGAACAACCATCGGGTTTTGCAAAAAAGGTCGTACTGGTTGCCGAAGACAATGCCATTAACCAGCGCATTGTCAGTTTTCAGTTACAGAAAATGGGATTTGAGGTAGATATGACTTCTGATGGACAGCAGGCATTCGACAAGTACCACACCAGAATATATGATCTCATCATTCTCGATATTCAAATGCCGATGATGGACGGATATCAGGTAGCCAAAGCCATACGCGAGGAGGAGATGGGAACGTCCCGTCATTCGGTGATTATTGCTTTAACCGCCAATGCCATGAAGGGCGACCGTGAATTATATCTCGAAGCCGGAATGGATGGATATGTAAGCAAGCCTTTTACCTACGAGATCCTGCAAAAAGAGATCGGCAGTTTACTGCATTAGAGCTGGATTTCCACGATGTTTTCCTGCTGATTCAGCATATTTAAAAATTGATCCGTCGCAATCACTGCGCCTCCCTTGCGATATTTATTCTCTTCGAGTGTGAACCGAACAGGGATGCCGTTGATGATAATCGCCTTGGGACTGAAACAACCCTCTTTCAGTGAATATTTGAAAGTGACGGAATGACCCATGAAATCGATTGAGGCACACAAACCATCCAGCGCCTCCGGAATTACAGGATCAACAATAACCTTTTCGAATTCGGTGCGCAGGCCAAGCAAGCGCGTAACAATCAGACCTATGTAAATGCCTGGTCCGCTTGAATAAACCCGCCACCCGCCTTTCAGAGTAATTTTTCCGGTTTTTATCTCGTCGTATCGCTCATCGGCTTCATAACGACTTTTAAAAGTGACATCAGAACTGCTGTAGTAACAGTTTGCCTGACGAATATCCCCGCAGGTTACGATATCACGGTAGCCAACCGGATTTGCCTGACGAAGCGCCTTCAGAAAAGCATCTGCCTTGCCTGTCAATGCCTGAGATTCGGCATAACGAATGTGTTCATGCACATACATGATCCCGATCTCACGACCGAAGAAGGTACTGCTTTCAGCCCTCTGAAAAAGTGTTTGAATACCCCCCTTGTATTTGAGCGGACGATTCATCAAACGAGCGCCGTCGGGACCCTTCAGGTATTGCTCAATCAAGTCCTGGTGATGCAGGGCCTGTTCTTTGGTAAATATTCCGCTGATGATACCGCGATTCATCGGCAGCAGGCTGTATTGTATATTGGTTTGATTATCGGTTGGATGCAACAGCAAACTGATGGTGCCATCTTCTTCAGCCAATCCATAACCGGCAACAACCCCATCACGGATGAGGTACCTGTTAAAATCAGATCTGATGTTTTCGCAAATGCTCACCAATTCGTCGGATTTAACGGTGTTTCCATGTAGTTTATACACCTCCGCATATTGGGTAAAAGCCTGATAATTCATCTCAACTGTCCAGCTTGAGATCATGCGTTCAGCCAGTTTCCTGCTGACAGGCTGGAGGGAATCATTCCAATCGCCACCCCCGAATGGAACCAGCGCAGTGCCCGGAATAAATGATTGAACGATCATGTGTACCAATCTGTCAAGGTGCTCGCTCAGGGGCGTTTTTTCAGCATGGGCAGTACCATTTCTATGATAGTAAGGTAAAATCTCATCGAGAATTGCCAAATCGCCGGTAACTTTGATATAGTTGCTCAGGGCGATCATACACCAGTAAAACACATCTCCGTGCGAACTATTGGCTCTGATGTCGGCATAACTGTCAAACATCCACCACTGCGGCCATCCGCCGTCGGCATTCTGATTTGAGAAAATGATGCAGAGCACTTTTCTGGCCTCCACATATTTTTCCATACACAACAGCAGGTCAAAGGGTCCCTGGGCGATATCGCGGGTCCCCCAGGCCGCGCCGCTGAATTGTTCCAATCCATAAGGCGTTAAAAAGTGGGTCAGGGCATTCATACCATACCATGGCAGAATTTCCTGAATGGCTGCAACATCCCCCTGATCTCCCTTCAATGACAGATTCAGGCACAGTCGGTTCCAAACCATCTGACCCTCCAGGCAATCAGCCGTCCACTGATCATTGGCATCTTCCATTTTTCTGGTTTCGACCGCAGAACAAACCTCTCCGATAAAACTTAAACAGAAATGTGCGGTCTCCTTCACGGTGAAAACAAGAAAAGAGCTTTCGGCATTCAACATGTCAGAAACCAGCAGTTCATCGCCACCAGCCTTATAATCAGCATGAAAGGTGTCAACTACAATCCGGAATTGTGCTTTCGGAAACTTTCCGGCAATCATGCTGTCGGTTTTAGGCTTTGCCACATACTCACCGGCAGCGCTCCCCGGAATAACTTTCCAGCCATTGCTGTCATCAAACCGATGCGTGATGAGCAAATTCACCCGGTCACCAGCCACAACGGTAAAGTCCATGTGAACCTGTGGGGAGGTTGCAGATGTCCAGGTGCGAACCTGAAAACAATAATTTCCAAATTTGTAAATCCACCGGCAATGGTTTAATCCGATCTCAAAAGCAGAAGGAACTCCGAGCAAATATTGCCGGCCGCCGATCTCAACGAAAATTCGCTGGCCGGTATCATGGGCAAGATTAAACTGGCTGGAACAAACGGAGAGGAGAATATTAAAATTGGTATTTCCCTGGGTCAGATGTGAATTAAAAACACCAAACGCATAGGCGGTTGTTGAAACCATGCTTTCATTGGGAGCAAAACCAGCATTGGCCTGCATGATATGCGCATGCGGACGGTCGGCGGCAATCTCTTTGGCGCGTAACACAACATGGCTGTTTTGCTTGCAGAAAAATGATAATAACCGACCATTCTCCTCTTCTGCATGACGCCGCTTGTTGCCAAAAAAGCTGTCAATTTCTTCTGAACTCAAATCATCAACAGGAAAAAAGCAAGCCGGATTGAATACGTTTTTATCGGGGATGTGCAGTGCCTGTAAATTTTTCGCCGACACCTCCTCGTCAAATTCGACCAGCAAACCGGGCAACTTTTTCAAATCATCTTCCGATGTGGCCTGCGGGTGATCGGGCAGAAAGGTTGTTACAAAAACAGTGTGATGATGCTCCCCGGGCGTGAGGGTAAAAGGTGTTTCCTGCAAGGCAAGAACAGACGACTCCCCTGCATACTCGCCCCCAAGCCTCTCTGCAAGGAGGGCTTCGGCAACCCCGGTTTCACGGTATGTTTTCCCATAAAACTGCATTCCGTCAACACTTGCAGCCGCTGATGAATTTTTACATGCCATCATCATCCAGGGATTTTTGCCGGATTCTTGCATGTTTTGACGACAACAGATTACAGCACCATGGTTTTCATCCATGAGAATACGCCGTTCAAGATACTGACTTACATAATATTCGTTGACCAATCCATCAGAGATGGTTTTAAGCCCGGCATCCTGAAGATATATCAAATCAAGTTCAACAAGGTCGCCCGACATGTTTTTAACATCGATGCTCCATTGCCAGCTCATGCTTTTTGGAGAGAGTTGCAAAACACAAACATACACCAACCCGTCCCAGCTTCCTTCAGCAACAAATGAACAATCGCCTGCTTTGAAGCGACTGTTGCTTTCGGGGCCAAGCAGCGGTTTATACTCAACGGTCTCGGTTTTTTTTCTCAGGAAAAGATTGGTACCTGAATTTGAGAAAAGAGTTGCTGCCGTGAGACCTATTCTGATCTGACCGGCATCGATGCATTTTACTGAGCCATTTTCCAGAAAATCGAAGGATAGGCCAAAGGTGTTTTTAATCTTCATTTTTAGTTTTTATGATCGCTTGATACCTGATTTATGGTAATCCCAAGTACTATTTCTTCCTTGTGTTTGTGATGATACCTGAATACAATTCTCGACTCGTTGCGATTACCGATGATCATTTCTCCCTTTAACGATGCCGATTTTATATCCTGAGCCTTCGGACCCTCAAAAACGATTTCGCCTGCCAGATCACGATCTCCGTAAAGGGTAATCTCAATAGTGCCATTTATCTCTGCCACATGCAGGATGTCGGAGGTGCAGTGCAGAATCTTCAATCCCGCTGCAATCGTCAGGCACAACGGGGTTAACATGCCATATAATGCCGGCCACAACATTTGATCGTCACGGTATGGAATGGTGATAGCCTCGCCGCTTTCAGGATGGGTATAGGTAACTTTGCCGGTTTGATCCTCATTATAATAGTTTCCAACAAAAAGAAACGCAGCATGATCCGTTGTAAACCTCTCTCTGACGGCGATATTCTCATTGTCTGACGATGCCTGCCTCAGCTTTGCTTCCGACAGGTTAATAATCGCCTCATACACCGGTTTCTGCCCCTCGGTATCGAACCCGATCCAGGTTCCCAGGTGAATGATGGATCCCTTCCCAAGATTTTTTGTGAATCCGCAAGCAGAACCATGGATGGTGCGGGCGATAACATCGGCACCGCGAAGTGATTCCCCGGAAAAGGTAAACTGAGGATTGGCACACTTGACATCTTTGAAATTCAAGATGTCGATCAATGGGGAATCGGTAACCTCTTTTCCTGAGGGTGACACCGAGAGTGCATCACGAATGATGGTGCAGGATCTCTGTGACATATCGCGATCAGGCAGATATGGGAAAATAACACAGTTGCCTCCGGCAGAAATGTAATCAATTATCGTCTGCTGATCTCCGGCGTTCATCTCATCGGTGCAGAATGCCCACACCTGTTTGTAGTTTTGCAGTTCGTCTGCCGCAACCTTTCTGAGATCGATCATATCATAATCAATGTTCATTACCTGCAGCACCTTCAGCAATCCGTCGAAATATGCCGGCCTCCGAATGGCGGAAGCCGTAAACTGAAGCTCACACTCCTTTCCCACCGGTCGTTCCAGCTCTGTTGCATAATAGGGAGGATAGAATAAAACGCATATTTCAGCTTTACGCTTCGCGTTTACAATAATACTCTCTGATATTTTAACCAGGCTGCTTATTCGTTTAACCAATGGGAAAGCGCTGGTACGTTCCCCTTCGGGTGTGAGCGGGTTAAACCAATAAAATGTTTCGCCGGAATAGCCCTTTCTGAAAGGATTCCGCCCTTGAGAGAACATGTAGAAATTCCATCCCGTTAAACCGTTGGCAACGCTGGCTTTGTAGAAAAGCTCCATTTCGCGCGGGTTTGTCACCACATGATATTCGCGGGAACCGCACTGGAACTCAGCTGCAAAAAGCGGTTTATTTCCCTGCATGGCATGGGTGATATCGTTGATGATGCGATCGTCGTGCATGTTGCGATACGATACAAACTCAGGGATATGATCAACCCCAAACACAATTTCACTCTTATCATCATATAAATCATCATACATGGTGATGTTGACCGGAAACTCGTAGCCGTTTCCGTAGATCCATCCGGGGAGATTGTGATACAGGGGAACCGTTACTCCACGCTCCCTGGCCATGCCGGTGAGCATCCGCAGGTAATCCCCGTAATAGGTTCGCCAGAAACAGTGCCATGCATAATCACGGCCACGATCACCCTTCGAAACATAGGGCAACTTCCCGTCGGGGGGAAGTTCAACATCGGCAATATCCTGATAATCTGTTCCCCACAAACTATTTATTGCTGAAATATTGCTGAAATTATCGGATAAGAAGGTGCTGAAACGCTCCTTAACCTCTTTACAGTAGTCGCCCTGTTTTGCAAGCCACGAGAACACGCCGATCTCATTGCAGATTTGCATCAAAATAACCGGACCTCCGGCTGCCATCTCATATTTGCTGATGAAAGGCATAATCTGGTCGTACCACAGCGCTACCTTCTCCAGAAATATGGGATTAAACAGGCTGACACCGTCACTTTGAACGATTTCACCCAGGCTGTTGTGCATCTTGACTTCGTCACGGTACTGATCCATAAACCAGTCGGGAAGCCCCGCGCCCCGAAACTCTGCCAGAATAAAGGGTCCTGGTTTTAAAATGCAGTTTAATCCATGAGCCTGACATCGCTGAAGCCAACCTTGCAAATCCCGCTCAGGACAGGATGCCCCCTCAAAATCAAAAACCGACTCCTCCGATTCGTGCCATGCCCAGGGAACGTAAGTGCTCACGGTTGTCAACCCGGCCTCTTTCGCTGCATCCAGATGCAGGTCCCAAAGTTCACGCTTTATCCGAAAATAATGAATCTCGCCCGAATTGAGAAACACCTTCCGGTCGTCGAGAAAAAAGTTGTCACCCTTAATACTGAATTTCATTTGTATTTGTCATTTGTCATTCGTCATTTGTCATTCGTCATTCGTCACTTGCCACGTTTCTCTGCCTGAGCAATTCCTTAATCTCGTGGCTTCGTTTCTCAGTAAGTGAGTACTTCAAAACAAAAAAGATCGAAAAAAGGCTTAACAGCAAGGGCAGTCCGATTTCAACCACCCGCATCATTAAAAGTGTATAGGGCGATTGCTGCGTAAGCGGAACGATTTTGCTTTCAATTGCGCCGAGTTCATTATCCAGTAAAACCAGGGGTGATGCTGTATTCATGCTGATGAGCCGGCTATTTACCCCGGAAATGTCACGCATGATGACGTCATAGTGCTCCCTGCTGTTTTTCGTTTCCATTGATTTGGCTTCCAGATGCGCCCTGAGTTCAAAAGAATACACCCTGGCTTTTACAAGCTTTGTTTGCAGCGTAAGTGGAATTGCCCTGACAACGATGGCATTCATCAGGGAGTCATGATTTCCGGGCGCCAGGTTTGCCAGAAGCGATTGAACCTGTTCCAGGTCATTCACCGTTACCTGTGTTGCTAGGAGTGCATTCGACAGCATGTCTTTCCGCTGCTCCGGGTAGCTGGTCAGTATCTGATTGGCTTCATCTGGCTCCTTCAGCGATTCCTTTCCTAAATAGGTAATATATTCCTTTGATTCTGTTAACGCTTCGGAGGTTTTGGTTTTAGTGTTTTCCAACCATTCCGTATTGGTACTGCCAAGCCCATGGTAGCCTTTCCAATATTGCACGATGCTCCGCATCTCCCTCACACTCCCCTGTATTTTATCGACTTTTGTGACCTGGGTTTCATCGAACATCGTAAATACGATCAACACACCGGTTACAAAGCTGGCCAGGGCAGATCCCATTTTAATAAACCACCAGAACACCGAGTAATAACTGCCCTCTGAACGATACCCGGTCTTTAGTTCATCTTCATCACAGATATCGCCCACCATGGAAGATCCAAGGGTGAAGAAAAACAGCATTCCGGCAGAAAGCAGCACCGTGGGGATGATGATCAGGTAGGGATAGGTGGGGTTATAGCATACAATTTTAGATAGTTGTGCAAGGCACATGAGTAAAATGGAAATGGTCAGCGTATTCCTTTTCCCCAGTTTCGGGCTGATCCAGTTGAGGGGAAATACTGCCAGCACCCCGGTAATCGCCCATATCATCCCGTTGATTGCGAGAAGATAAGCTCCGGCAACCTTATCTCCGCCGAAAACATAAAAAATAGGGATGTATGACCCAATCAGCTGGACGAAATTAAAGCCCATGGCCAATGTGAAGATCGTGAGCGTCAGCATGATAAAGTTCCGGTTTCCGGTGGTACGCTTCATGTCTTTCCAGAAGGGCGTTTTTTCGTGCGTGGCGGCTTTTACAAATCCCGGTTCGCGCAATTTGAAAAACCACCAGAAAGAAAGCGGGATGAGGACAGCAGCGATCATCAGCGAAACGTAACGCATCCCATCGGCCTCATTTCCTCCGGGACCTTTAAAAATTTCCATGCTTGCGAGGGCAAAAAGCCAGGGTGTGCCCATGGCAAAAAGATTGCCGACAAAACTCTTGGCGCTGAACAGGCGGGTGCGTTCGTGATAATCTGTGGTCATCTCCATGCCGAGGGCGCCGTGAGGGATCTCGAAAAGGTTAACAGCGGTAAAAAACAGCAAAAGGGAAAAAAGAATATAGCCAAGCTGAAACCACTGAAAACCCGCATCCGACGGGAACCAGGTACGCACCATATCCCCTTTGGGAATCCACCAGATGACGACAAAAAAAACAGCCACGAGGATTCCGCCAACCAGCAAATAGGGGCGTCGGCGTCCCCATCGGGTACGGGTGTTGTCGGAAAGATGCCCGATAAAAGGATCGGAAAGGGCGTCCCATAAACGTGGGACGATTAAAATTGCTCCAAGCCAGAATGCGCTTAGTCCCAAACTAATGTTGCCCATCAACCCGACGAGGATTCCGGCAATGTTGAAAAGGGCAATGGGAATAATACCCCCGGCCCCATAGGCGGCCAATTGCGAAAAGCGAATCCGGTCTTCCGGTATTGTGCTGTGATCTGTGATTATTTCCTGTTCTTTCATTTGGCTGTGTGGTTATTCATTTCAACTTTTTGTTCTCTTTTTTTGGTGGCAGAAAATTTTCGCCTGTGACCACGTTTCTTCCTGTTTTGCCTTCTAATTCTTTACGGGCATTTTTAGCTACTGCTCCACCTTTTTTACCTGCTTTGGCATTTTGCTGTAACCCTTTTGCTTGTTCTGTTTCAGCTATTTGCCTTGTTGAAAGTTCAGCAAGTGCAGTAAAAATCAGTTCTGCTTCACTCATGTGGTCGCGAAGGTTTTGAGTATTCAACCCTTTTAAATCCTTATGCTTCTTTACTGTTAATCCTGTCCATTCCTGATGAATGATGTTGGTAAGCAAAGCAAATTCGTCAGATTTCTCTACACCGCTCTCTTTCCAATAATCAGTCAATTTGTTTCGAGTTTCCTGTCCGGTCATTCTTTGCTGAATCCACTTATCGCTTCTGCCTAAACGCTGCCAGTTTTCTCTTACCCTGTCTAAGCTTTGTGAGGGGTCAGAAATTTCTTGCATTCTTTCGTAACCTGTTTTTGCCAGCCATTGCTTGAACGGTTCGGCTTTGGGTGACGGGATAGATTGAATGATACGCAATAATGTTTCCGTATCGGCAACATCCGTTTCCCTCATTTTTCCATCAGGAGCTTCCATTTTCAACTGTCCCAATTTTTGGGACAGTTCACTTCCTTC
>DYQT01000492.1 GCA_020719165.1 Draconibacterium orientale
AATGTACTGTGCACGACAGCTACAGGTTACAGCACCAGTCTGCCGTTTCTGAGTTAGACGGATGTAGCTCTATTATAGATGTATTGTTTTGTTGTTTCGTTCCTTCCCGTCTTGCCGTTGTTGAGTCGGAAAGAGCCCGTCTAGTATTTGGCGGCGTGCATGGACGGTTGATCGTTTGGTGAAAATCTTGTTTTTCGTTTTAAAATATTAGTCGTTTGGCCGCCGGAGCAGGTGGACAGGAATACAAGCGTCATTTGCGTCTAGCTTGGCCGCTTTTAGCTGCAGAAAATGACAACCTTGAGCAGAATGACCAGAATATATAGAATGATAGCGAACGAACGAAAAGTTTTCTTCACAAAAAACGAAATGAAATGAAAGTCGGCAGTGGAAACACGACGACGGATACAAAGATACGAATAATGAAATCAAGTTTGCAGCGAGTTGCAAAAGTTGTGATACTTCAGTCCGTGACGTCATTCCATGAAATTCTCCGCTTGGCGGCGCTAAACGCACAAGTCCGTTGTAATTTCCAGCTGAACCTATATTTTAACCCTATGCTGCCCAACGTAAAATCGTACCCGGGTGGGATCTTTTGAACGGATAGGAATTTTCCATGCGGTTTTCACTGATCGATATCGCATCCACAGTGTGCTTTTTTGATGATCACACATCACTGAATTCCATCTGGAACGCATGGAAAATCATGGAAAACCGTTTCCAAGTAAAAAAAAAAACGGAGTCGGCAAGAATTAATGTTACGCACTGAAATTCAGCACAGTTTCAATGCCAATAACAATGCCATCGAAGATGAGCGACAAAGTGGAGCTATAGGATATGCCGTAGGTGCTCTGAAAGAACCAGAAATGGGAAAAAGTTGGCCCTGAAACCGGAAGTATATATTTCAGCACAGGAATGACCAAACGCCACGATTTCAACGTCTACACCCATGTTTTCGAGGTCGCCCGGTTCATTGGAGCCCACGTCAACACTGTCGGACGTTGATCAATGGTCTAAAATGTAAAATGGCGATTATGAAACCGAAAATGTTTCCATGACAGCCATTTTGTTTTTAAGTGTTCAATGGGACCACAGGAGATGTCTTTATCATCATTGTGTCGGGCATGGTTGAAAATGTGGGGTTAGCTGCTGGA
>DYQT01000493.1 GCA_020719165.1 Draconibacterium orientale
CGGTATTTTTCCATGATGGATTTGAAAATCTGAACGGATTCGAGGGTTGCCGATGATCTTACACTGGCACCTGCAGAAAATGGCCCTTTAATCCATGATCCGCTAAAACCGGTTCTTGCTCCGTAGGTAAATCCTTTTTCTTCCCTCAAAACCTGGTTCACTTCCCCGTTGAACGAACCGCCCAGTTTATCATTCATCACCTGAGCCGGGAAATAGTCTTCGTCATTTCGCGAAAGCGCCAGATAACCAATATTTATAACAGACTGCTTGGCACCCGGAACATCGACAAAATAAATCTTTGAAGCCTGCAATGGCACGGGTAGTGTATAATCTGGGAATTTCACCTCTTTGGCAGGCCAATATTGAGCCAGCGCCTGCAGCGAGTTCATGGTTTTAGCTTCATTTATATCGCCGGCAATGTGAAATGCAGCCACCGATGGCGAGAAATAATTGTTGTAAAATTCCTTCAGATCGTTGAGAGTAATTTTTCCCACAGTTTCAACTGTACCCATTCGGTCGTAGGCAATTATATGATCATTTCCATATACCAGTTTATTCAGAGTCTCGCGGGCAAGGTAGTTTGGATTGGCTTTCTGCCGTTTCAACGAATTCAAAACCTTTGTTTTGGCCAGATCAAATTCCACGGAATCCCAACGGGGTTCGAGAAGTATTTCTTCGACCAATGCCAGGGTTTTGTCGTAGTTGCGTGTTAAGGTGTTGGCACTGATGGTAATACCCTCGTTTGATGTTTGCACGCTTATGGAAGCACCCAGTTTATCAATTTCTTCTTCCAGTTCGAGCGGGGTTTTATTTTTTGTTCCCTGCATCATCAGCTCTGCAACAAGATTGGCCACACCGGCGGTTTCGGGTTTATCCAGGAAATGCCCGCCCTTCATTTTTAGTGTAAACTGAACCAGCGGTAATTCATTAAATTCGATACCATAAACCTGCATTCCGTTATCAAGTTTCCCATTATAAACCTTTGGCAGATTTACCAGTGGATCAGGGCCGTTGGCAGGCTGCACCGAACGGTCGAAGCTGGTCGGAGTTTTAACGATTTCATCTTCCGGTCCCTCTTCAATGGCCACTTCGGTGGCTGTTGCAATGTCTTCTTCAACAACATTAGCCGGTGATGAACCCTCAAGTATAA
>DYQT01000494.1 GCA_020719165.1 Draconibacterium orientale
ATTCAATTTGGATCTGTACTAAAATTTAGTACCGGTTTCAGACCAGCCCTGACTTACTGCATTTTTTAAAATTCCAATCAATCCAATGGAAACAAAATACGTCCTGCAAATTGCTAACGAACTCGGGGTTCGTGATTTTCAGGTACTCAATACGATTAATCTCCTCAAGGATGGGGCAACTGTCCCTTTTATTGCAAGATACCGCAAGGAAATGACCGGCAGTCTGGATGAAGTTCAGATAGCTGCCATCCGCGAACGGTATGAGAAACTAATGGAACTCGAAAAACGCCGTGAAGCAATTATTTCATCTGTTGCCGAGCAGGAAATGCTTACGCCGGAATTGGAAAAGCTCTTGAAGAGTGCTTCAACCATGAGCGAACTCGAAGATTTATACCTTCCGTATAAACCCAAACGTCGTACCAGGGCTTCTATTGCCCGTGAAAAGGGGCTTGAACCATTGGCTAAAATTATAATGTCGCAACAGGAACCTGATCCCTACCGCAAAGCAAAAGGATTTATTAATGCTGAAAAAGATGTAAAAACAGAGGAGGAGGCTTTAGCAGGTGCGCGTGATATTATTGCTGAATGGGTAAATGAAAATCCACAGAGCCGTCAGCGTATCAGGTATCATTTTGAGAGGTCTGGCGAAATCCTTTCCAGACCTGTTCGTGGAAAGGAACTTGAAGGAATAAAATATGAGTCGTATTACGATTGGGCCGAACCATTGATGAAAGCTCCTTCGCACCGCTTACTGGCTATGTTTCGGGGAGAAAACGAAGGTTTTTTAAAGCTAAACATTGAACCTGATGCGGAACAGGCCCGGGAATCACTGAAAAAAATATTCGTTAAGTCTGCAAATGAATCCTCCCGACAGGTAGAGGAAGCGGTAAAGGATGCATACAAACGGCTTCTGCAGCCATCCATCGAAACTGAATTCCGTCAGATGGTTAAAGAAAAATCTGACCTGGAAGCTATTCGGGTTTTTGCTGAAAATTTAAGGCAGTTGCTTATGCTTCCCCCATTAGGGCAGAAAACTGTACTTGCTATTGATCCTGGTTTCCGCAGCGGTTGCAAGCTTGTCATCCTCGATCGCCAGGGGCGTTTGCTTCATAACGAAACAATTTATCCTCATCCGCCACAAAGTGAAGT
>DYQT01000227.1 GCA_020719165.1 Draconibacterium orientale
TATGGCACATTTGCGCATATAAAATTTACTGGTATGATTGCGATTAATCAATAAAACAAACATTGTCTGGTTGAAACACAAAGGTAAAAAGAACGACGTTACATTTTCCTGAAAAATATTTCATTCTTACTTCTGAAGGTATTCAGGAATTTACTAATTTTCCAGCCCAAATAGACACATAACCCACTTAACAATAAATACAATGACCAAAGCAGAAATCGTAAACGAAATAGTAAATAAAACAGGCACCGAAAAAGTAGTTGTTGAAGCAACTGTTGAAGCAATTATGGAAACCATCAAGGCCTCGATGGCCAAAGGTGAAAACATCTATCTGCGCGGCTTCGGTACTTTCCTTTTAAAGAAAAGAGCAGCAAAAATAGGAAGAAACATCACCAAGAATACTTCTGTGAAAATTCCGGCCCATATGGTTCCTGCTTTTAAACCTTCCAAAGAGTTCCTGACGGAAGTGAAAGCCAAAGTGAAGGTTAAATAGCCAACCTCACTCTTTGCCGATCACCTCAAACCCAACTACAACGCGCTCGCCGTTTTGGTCAACCAATGTCAACCTGTGCAGTCCGCTGGCAGGTGAAAGTGCCATTTGGTGAATTTGTGCGGTAGTTCCAATGAAATGGTTGTCGAGATGCCAGTAAATAAGTGTTGCGGGATTGCGGTGGGCAACTTTGAACACGGCGCTTCCTGTTTCACCATCGAGTTCAACCGGTACGTAAATCTTGCTGTTGTTTTTCGGATAAATAACCCCCATGTTTTTTTGATCTGAACTGCCGGCACAACCGTTACGAAATGGGGGCAAAACCTTATAAAAAGGATTTTTATTGCGAAAATACCACTCCTGTACCGGGGGAAGCACAAACCAGGAAACATGTTGCATGTTCTCCGGTGACTCGCAGGTTGAATTAACCTGCCATTGTCCAGATTTATCGAGGTGCACCAGTTGATGAAAGGGGCATGGCAGTGTTTTAGCTCCCGATTTTTGGATAAACATCGTATCGGTAAATTCGCACAGCGCCGTAGCCCTGTAGCCACTGTACCGGCACACAGGTACCTGAATGAGTGCGTTTGCGGGAACATCAAACCAGGAAGTTGGTGGCAGAGTTTTAAAAATATCAAATAAAACCGGTGCTGCCACCCCAACGCCTGTCAACCCCGGTCTTCCTTCTCCGGAGGCATTTCCAACCCAAACAGCTACTACATATTCGGGGGTAACTCCGATTGACCATGCATCGCGATTTCCAAAACTCGTTCCGGTTTTCCATGCGATTTTATGAGACGATGAAAACTGTTGCCATTGCAGTTCGGCATCTGGTCGTGAAACTTCAACCATGGCTTCGAAGGTAAGCCAGATGGATCCGGCATCAAATAATGAGGTTTGGTCATGAAACGAATGGGTAACCGAAGCTTCCCGGCTTAGAAACACGGGTGGATGAAAATCCTTATTATTGTATTTTGACCCGTTTTCGTGATAATGTTTGAGAGTGCGGGCCATAGAGGCATAAACTCCAGACAAATCCCACAGGTTTGCTTCGGCCCCGCCAAGTATCACAGACAAGCCATAATGGCCCGCCGGTTTTGACAGTGTCGTTATACCCGATTTTCGAAGCAATGAATAAAACTGTTCATATCCATAGGTTTGCAACATTTTTACCGCCGGGATATTCAACGACCGCGATAATGCCATTTTTGCCGGTACCGCACCATCATAGGTAAGATTGTAATTTTCGGGAATGAAACCTCCTATCTGCATTGGAATATCCGGTACAAGTGTATTAGGTAGCAGCAACCCGTCATTTAACATGGCAGCATAAAGAAAAGGCTTTAAAATACTGCCGGTGCTGCGCGAGGCAGTAATGATGTCCACGTCGTTTCCATGATCACGCGGACCAGAACCGGGGATATTGCCAACATAAGCCAGAACCTTGCCGGTATTCACCTCCAGCACCAGTGCTGCCGCGTTATGTATCTCATTGGCTATAAGTTGTGCCCGATGAATGTCGAGAATACCTGCTACACGCTTTTGAACTGCAATATCGAGGGTGGAAACAACATAGGTTCCTTTATTGCCCATCCTGATGCAACGGTCGAGCAGGTGCGGGGCCCACTGTGGCAGAGGAAAAGGCTTTTCAGGCAATTTTTCACTCTTTGCCAGATCGCAGGTGATGGAATCGATCACGCCTCTTTTATTGAGCAGGTTGAGCAGACGATTGCGCTTTGCAAGTAAAAAACGAGGATTTCGCCCCGGATAAATCAACCCCGGACTATTAGGCAAAACTGCCAGTGTTGCCGCTTCGGCCCAGGAGAGGTGCCCGGCATCGATGCCGAAATAGCGCCATGCAGCCGCATCCAGTCCCACCACATTGCCGCCAAAGGGTGCATGTGACGCATAGAGCCTCAGAATGTTTTTTTTGCTGTACGTGAATTCCAGACGGAAAGCCAGATATACCTCTTTTATTTTTTCGATGAAGGTTCGGCTCCTGTTTTTTCGCATCAACCTGATTACCTGCATGCTGATAGTGCTTCCGCCGCTTACGATACGCCCATGCCTGATGTTGAGATATGCAGCCCTGAAAAGCGCCGCCGGATTAAAACCTGGATGATAACGGAAAAACCGGTCCTCGTAATGGGTAATAGCCAGAGCGAATTTTTCTGGAACCATTTCACTTTCCGGAAAACGCCATTGCTGATCGGCAGAAATTTTTGCGCCCAGCAAATTCCCGTTGCCGTCAATCAAAACGGTTGAAAGGGGATCCCGAAACAGGGGCCTTGGCAGGGAAAACCAAAACAGAAGAGCCAATATAAAAAGGAACAGGTACAAAAGGTACCGGGAAACCTTTTTTTTCTCCCTGACTTTCACTTTCCGTCGTTCGCCATTCACCTTCCAGCTATTTTTTTGCCTGCAACACCTCAACCCAGTATCCCGGAACCCTGGCAGAAATGGTGTGATCGTACATCGCTTCACAATTAGTGGCAGGTAAATAAAACCGGCCAAGATAGGTCGCCATCAGCATCACCCTGAAAGTTTTGGTTTCGGCCGGGTTCAGGTCGAAAAAGGTGTTGACCCGTTCATCACGAACATCCTGGTAACTGAAGCTGGAAGCGGCGGTATTCGACTGTGCCAGTTCACTGCTACGGGCATTGATAACCTCCCAACCTGAAGGGAAAACCTGCGACAAGGCCAGCTGCTGGTATATTCCACGCAAACCGGGGTTTGTGATGGAAACCTCAGCAATAAAATTGGTTCCCTGTTCAAGCATCCTTGGATTTAGCATCTCCCCTGCCATTGATTTAAATTTCAGGGCTATTTTGAGGCTGTTGGAAGAGGATGTAGAGTCGCCCTGAGCCGGAGTTCCGGTGAGGATGAGCCGGGCAAACAGCATGTTTTTCCCCTGATTGGTTACCTGAAGAATCTCCTTTTTCCCTGGCAAAACATCAATTTTTCGGGTTAGCAAAGGTTTCTGCGATTCCAGCTCCTCCGATTGATTTGCATTCAGCCGAAAGGTGGCGTCGATCCCACTGCCTTTCGTATTACCCGTAAACCGGGCAATGGCCATCAGGGCAAATGATGTCTCCTGGGTGCTGTACCAGTCGGTGGTGCATAACATGGCCGAAATCTCCTTTACCAGCGGTGCGGCTTTGGTTCTCATATCCAACAAACACAGTGCATCAACGATTATTGATTTATCACGCAAGTCGGAACCGTAGGTATAATAAAGCTCTCGATAGGGTTTGACTGTGGTTGGCAAAGCGCTGATCAATTTCAAAGCCACCTCCCTTTTACCGGCAAGCTGATAGGCGGCAGCCAATAGAAACCGGGCAGCCACATCAAGTTCATTTTTCTCCAGCAATTTGTTCATGGCTCCCAACTCGGGGACTTTAGCCAGGGCGAGCGTATAAAGACGATAGGCCTGCATCAGGTCATTGTTGCGATACGAGGCATTGTAGGTCCATGAAACAGCTTTCTGACGTTGAAAATCCTTCCATGCCGACAAAAGAGTTACCGGGAGTGCGAATCCTTTTTGTTCAGCCTCGAGCAGGAAATGGCCGGCGTAGCTGGTCCCCCAGTCGTCGGCATATTGTGCCCCGGGCCAGTAGGCCAATCCGCCGTTCGACATCTGAAATGACTTCAATCGTTGAATGGCAGCACGGACATTTAGCTCAGTCTCCTTTTTCATATTGTCCAACATATCCACCATCCCGTTCAGATACAATTGCGGAAAAGCGGAAGAAACGGTTTGTTCAATACAACCGTAAGGGTATTGTAGAAGATACGACAACCGCTTTTCGAGGTTCATTGGAGGTATGGCAGAAATTTCGAGGATTCCCTTGTTTGTTCCCGGAATCCCAAGGGCACGAAATTCGGTTGTCCAGGTACCTCCCGGCTGCATGGTCTTTTCAAAAACATCTGAAACCGGAGAGTTTGGGTTGCGAACACTGATCTCCATGCTGTGTTCGGCTTTCAGCTTTCCGCTTGTGGCAATAATTTTCACCTTACCTATACCGGTTGCCTGTTCAACGGCAAGATCGAAAGTGACCATCTGATCGCCTGTACCGTGAAAGTTGATCTGCCTGGTATTTCCTCCGCGGATGGAAAACAATTCATTGACAATCAATTCAACAGATACATTTTTTATCGATTTGTCCATGGCAAAAACGGTCACCGGCAATTTGACGGTTTCCCCGGGACCAACCACCCGTGGAAGGGTGCCGAGAACCATCAGCGGTTTTTTCACAGCTACTGTTTTCTCATCACTGCCGTAAGCGCCATCCTGGCCGGCAACCACCATCACCCTTACCGAACCAACATACTCAGGCATGATAAATGAATGTGATTTGCTTTGCCCCTTTTTCAATTCAAACGGACCAAGAAATTTCACCATAGGCTTGAACCGGTTGGCTTTGAGACTCGATTTGTTCAATGCATCTTTGTCGCCACCGATGCTTAGAATTCGTTGCAACTCCCCGCTGAAGGCCCCCATCACCTGGTCGAATAAATCCCATGTTCTTACTCCCAGCGCCTCCCTGGCATAAAATACACTCCATAAATCGGGTGTTTTAAACCGGGTAAGATCAAGCAACCCCTCATCCACCATCGCCAACGTATAGGTCATCGGTTTGCCGGTTGTCTCCTTCACCTGGATGGCAACAGTTTTCCCTGGTTCCAGTTCATTGGGCATGGTGATCACGGGCTTCAGATGGGTGGCCGGGTTTTCAACCGGTATGGGAATTACGCCATACAGCCTT
>DYQT01000228.1 GCA_020719165.1 Draconibacterium orientale
CAACACCGTATGGACCTATGATATTTACCAGAGCTATATCCGCCCGGTTACCTCCGACAAGGCAGGCGATGATAAACACTATTTGTTCGTGGGACGCATGGCGACCGTATTCGGTGTGATTGTCAGCATTGCCGCGGCATACCTTGCCAGCCTTTTTGGCAACATCATGGACTTTCTTCAAACAATTTTTTCCATGATCAATGCACCACTGTTTGCGGTAATATTCCTTGGAATGTTCTGGAAACGCACCACCGGGCACGCCGCTTTCACCGGTTTGCTGGCCGGATTTTTTATTGCCTTGCTGCACCATGGCCTTACCGTGCCGGAAGGCGCTGCAACGCTTGTGAAAGGCGGCTGGATCGCAAATCTGCACACCTATCCGGTTGAGATGGCACAGAACTTCTGGACGGCCATCATTGCCTTCACCACCAGCGCGCTGGTCACCGTTTTCTTGTCGTTGGTAACGCGGCAGAAAAAATCGGACGAAGATCTCAAAGGACTTGTTTATGTTCTTACACCACGTCATATTGAAACCAATATTGCATGGTATCAACGCTCTTCAACACTCGCAATCCTGGTATTGACAATCGCTACCGTTTTAACCATTCTATTTTGGTAAAAAAAAATAATGAAAACAATGCAGGCAATGCAGGCAATGCAGACAATGCAGACAATGCAGTGTTTTATTTTCATTGTTTTCATTGTTTTCATTGCATTCATTCATTAATTAACTTTTAACTATGGGCATAGATATAAAATTTCCGATTGGCCTGATGTTCTCAATTCTGGGCTTTCTTCTGACAGTTTTTGGTATTTTCACCGGCGGCGACGAAGCCTTATACAGTCGGTCGCTGGGTATTAATATCAACCTCTGGTCGGGTTGTGGCATGTTGGTATTCGGACTCGCCATGCTTTTTTTAGCCTGGCGGAGCTGGAAAGCAAAAACCCCCTGATATGAACCCAATGCATCGGGCTTTTCTGAAAACGCCCATTGGCCATTTGGAGGTTATCGGCTCTGAAAACGGAATTCGGAGTCTGTATTTCCTCAATTTCAAGGTGAAACCCCAGCATGTTCCTTCATGTCTAAGGTCGGCTGTTGATCAGCTCGATGAGTATTTTCACGGAGTAAGGGATCAATTTTCCCTCAAACTTGACCTTGAAGGATCACCTTTTCAATTGAAGGTTTGGAATGAACTCCTCAACGTTCCCTACGGAAAAACAATCTCATACCTTGAACTTGCCCGCCGAACCGGTAATTTTAAAGCATTCCGGGCTGTGGGCGGGGCAAATGGGCGCAACCCGGTTTCCATCATTGTTCCCTGCCACCGAATCATCGGATCAAATGGCAGATTGGTAGGTTACAGAGGCGGTTTGAAGCGTAAAAAATGGCTGCTCGAACATGAACATGCCTTTTCGCAAGGAGATTTGTTCTATGGGAAAAAGAAGTAGCTGTTTTACAAAGACCATTTATCTAACCTGTCTGTTTGCAACTGCTGCATTTAACCTTTTTTCGCAGGTTGAACTTCAGAACATCAAATTTGATCTGACGAACCCGTTCATGATCAAATCGGTTGTTACCACAGCGGCCGGAAGCATTGAACCCATTGAACCGCTGCCGGTTTTTTCGGTAGTCATCGACAGTGTGCGATACGCTTCATGCAGCAAATCATGGTTTAAAGATGACACCCTGTTTTTTCAATTCAACGGCAGCGTGCATGGCTGGGTTGTGGCTGAACCCAATTTCAGGCCCGGGTTGAAATACAAGATTCGCTTCAATAATGTCGGGAATGGGACTCACCGGATTGAAAACCTCATTCCGTTTGGAGAAAATAGCAATAAGGTATATATCACCGCTGCGGGGACCAAAGAGTGGCCTCAGTATCTCTGCCGGTCACGCCTCTACCGGCCGGGCTATGGACCTGTGGGAGTGGTTCTTCCGGATAATGCATGGCACCTGGGTTTCACGGATGTTGAAATCAACAGAACACTTTCATTGTGTGGTCTTTCGCGCAGAGGGGCACGCGACAAGGATATTACCGCCCTCGATCGCTGGATGGTGACGATGAAACCGGGCGGCTGGGCAGAGTATGTAATGTATCTCGACTGCCATAGCGGGGATTGGCACAAAGGGCTCCGGATCATGTTTCAGAAGCGCTGGCTTTACGATGTGGCTGAGTTTGACAACACGATGTTCAAGCGGAGCGACCTTGCCTGGATGAAAAGCAGCTATCTCATGTTGCTCCAGTTTGCCTGGGATAAAAAGTACTATGATTATGCCCGGCAGAGGCATACGTTTTATGACAATGTCTTTGAATATGATTCACTTACAGGGGGGTATGATATTTTTACCTTGTGGCCAACCTGGCCGAGGCTGGGACTTGATCAGAGAAACCAGTATGATATGTACCGTGATTTGCCAGGCGGAGTAGGGGAGTTGCGCAGGCAGGTTGAATTTTGCCACAAGGCAGGAAAAAAGTATTTCATCTCCTTCAATCCCTGGGATGAAGGCACGCGCAAGGAGGATCAACTCAAGGGATTGGAGGATTTGCTTCGTGCGACCAATGCCGACGGAGTGGTATTGGATACCAGGGGTTCATCAAGCCGAGAACTGCAGGCCGCTGCCGATAAGGTAAAACCCGGTATTATCATGTATAGTGAAGGCATGGCTGTGCCCGCAGATATGCCGGGTATCGTAACAGGTCGTGTACATGATGCACTGGTAATGCCTCCTCCTCTCAACCTGAACAAGTTCATCAAACCTGATTTCGCCATTTTCCGGGTACTCCAGCTTGCAGATGACCGTCTTCACCGCGAATTGGCGATCTCCTTCTTTAATGGGTATGGGGTGGAAATCAATACTATGCGTCCTGGTCGTCCTTCGTGGATGGAAGAGGAATTTTTCTATTTGGGGCGTACCACGCGAATTCTCCGGGAAAATAAATCTGTTTTCAATAATGCATCATTTTATCCACTGATACCCACACTTGTTGATTCGGTTTATGTGAATGGTTGGGAAGCAAATGGGAAAAAGCTTTTTACCATTTACAGCGTAAATCCGAAAGGTTGCAGAGTAGAGCTATTTGAATTCTCTGATCTTTCCACTACCCAAATTGCATCAGAACTAATCGCGAAATATCATTTTGTTGATATATGGAATCATGAGGAGGTAAAGCCGGTCATAAAAGATAGTCAGGTTTTTATACCTGTAAACATCGAGGCATTCGATCAAACCTGGCTCAATACGCGCCGGGAAGGGAATGCCGGCTGTATCGCAGTGTTCCCTCCTTTGTTGAAGGTTCGTTTGTCGGGAGGCCTACTGACTTTCCAGGGTTTGGCGGGTGACAGAATTGTGATAACCGGTGAAAACCCGACCTACAGGTTAAAACAACATGTTTTTCCGGTAACCTCCACCACGTTGGATTATCGCCAATTGTTCATGAACCCGATTGAGAAAATGGTGATTCAGCTTTTTTCCGGAACTGAACTTCTTGACGAAGTGGTTGTTGCCCCCGGACTTGCCTGCCCCATACTGATCACTCAGTCTGAGAAAACGACTCCGTCAACCACCATTCCCGACGATATGGTGAGCATTCCTGCCGGTCAATTCAGGTTCTGCACCAAGCGAGACCCGGGCACACTCGAACCGTTTATCGCATTTCCCGATTACAGCGACACTTTGCCTATTTTCATGCCGCATTATTTTATGGATAAGTTCCCTGTAACGAATATCCGGTACAAGTATTTTATCGATCAAACTTCTTATCTGCCTAAAGATACAACCAATTATCTCAGGCATTGGTTGAATGGATATCCAAGGAAAGGAACAGAAAATAACCCAGTTGTATATGTGAGCCTGGATGATGCGAAAGCCTATGCAAAATGGGCCGGAAAGAGGCTCCCAACTGAACAGGAGTGGCAATATGCCGCCCAGGGAGCTGATTTGCGCAAATATCCATGGGGGAACAAAATGGATTCATTAAAATGCAATTACAATCTGAATTTTCCGACTTCCGTGACAAAATTTTCTAAGGGAGGCAGTCCGTTTAAGGTAATGGATCTGGTTGGAAATGTGTGGCAAATGACCGCCGATGTTTACGACAATGGAAGCTATTATTACAATATCATCCGCGGGGGAAGCTATTATCATTCGCTGCAAAGCATCTGATATATAACCGGGGGGCCCTTGCCTGTTGATCATCCGGAAATGCTGCTGCTAATTGCCCCCGGATTAGACCGGAATGCAACGGTGGGGTTCAGGTGTGTGAAGGATGCGGAATAAAGACCATTCGGGTTTAAAAACCCGGATGGTCTTCATTCAATCAATGCCTTCTCCAGGGTGTTTTCTATAAATTTATTCAAGGTGATGCCTTTCTCAATTGCTTTTTGATAGGCAAGCTTGTGGAGCAATGGGTTTAGCCTCACATTAAAACTTCCTTTAAAAGGTTTGTTGGGGGTAATACCCTTCGCAGAGCAGAATGCAATATAATCCTCAACAGCCTCCTCAAATGCTCTTTTCAAACCATGTGCGTTATCAGACTCAAAGGTGATCAGATCATTGATATGCTCTATTTTTCCATAGAAAATTTCGTCTTCAGCGGCAAAGCTGACAGAACCGATGTATTCTTTATATGTCAGTGAATTCATTTGAAGGTTATTACATTTTACTGAATTGATAAAACGTCTCAGATTGTAGCCATTTAAAGCATTTTATTGTTCTTCAATTTTCCAATAATCAGGTGAAGGATATATTTTTTTAGTTCTTTCCCGGGATGAGGTTTGTGGAACATAATTTTGTCACCTGTTTCTTGATTGTAAAACATTACCGCTGAACCAGATGACCTTCCCCTGTCATAAGGATGATATCCATAACCCTTTAACAATGTAACCATTTCATCATATGAAAAGTTAAAAGGTGTCCGTAGAAGTTTTTCTTTCAGCTTTTCATGCTTGCTCATAAGTAATATCTTATTGCAAATATAACAATATTACAAAGAATTTGCAACTAATATTTAGTTACTGGATAAGAGACGGTTTAAATAAACCGAAAATGCTGAAAATGGCATTATAATGTCTCTGCTTTGTGGTTTAGGATGCAATGCATGGCCTCATTCTATAAAAATGTCACCTCTCGGATTTCAAAGTTCAACCCTTGATTCGCATAAATAATATATACTGCTTATCCCTTTCGGTCAAGTGATTTTTTAGTACATTTGGATAATGACA
>DYQT01000495.1 GCA_020719165.1 Draconibacterium orientale
GTAATAATTCTGGCTGTGCCCTTGCACCCTTCGAAATCCGTAAATATTTGTACCGTCTTTTTAAATTTGATAATAAACTCAAAATTGTTGATCTTGGCGATATCCGCCGTGGCAACGAGTTAAACGACACCTATTTTGCTTTGAAAACCACACTGGCCCCGCTGATCAGTTCGGGGGTTGTACCGATTGTTCTCGGAGGTAGCCAAGACCTCACTTATGCCATGTATCTTGCTTATGAATCGCTGGGCAGGATTATCAACATGGTGAGCATCGACTCAAAATTTGATCTGGCAAAATCGGACGATAATTTCGACGCCCAGTCTTATCTGTCAAAGATAATTCTGCGCAAGCCTAACCATCTGTTCAACTTCGCTAATATTGGCTATCAGACTTATTTTGTTGATCCGGATGCTGTGAAACTGATGAACAATCTCTATTTCGATGTTCATCGCCTCGGCATCATCAGGCAAAATATCGAAGATTCCGAACCCATTATCAGAAATGCGGACATGCTCACTTTTGATATTTCTGCGGTTCGTTACGCCGATGCACCGGGCAATGGCAACGCATCACCCAATGGTTTTTATGGAGAAGAAGTCTGTCAGCTCATGCGATACGCCGGGTTGAGTGATAAACTTTCTTCGGCAGGATTTTTCGAAATGAACCCGAAGTTCGACAAACGCGGGCAAACGGCCCATTTGATGGCTCAGATGATCTGGTATTTTCTGGACGGTTTAAGCAGTCGCAAAGGCGATTTCCCGATGGAAAGTGCGCATTTCTTAAAATATATCGTCGATCTGACCGGACATAAAGAAAACATCGTTTTTTACAAAAGCAAACTTACCGACCGCTGGTGGATGCAGATTCCGGTAAGTGAAGATAAGATTTCGAAGTACCGCCGTAATATGATGGTTCCATGTTCGTACAACGATTATAAGATTGCCTGTAAAAACGAAATTCCTGATCGGTGGTGGAAGGCATATCAGAAGCTGATGTAGAAGGAAGAGGGGAAGAATGTGACAATTTGAAAATTCGACGATTCGACGATTCGACAATTTGAAGGTTGGAATGGTGGAAGATTGGAAGGTTGGAATGGTGGAAAAATGTGACAATTCGACGATTCGACAATTGGAAGAT
>DYQT01000229.1 GCA_020719165.1 Draconibacterium orientale
GTGCCATTTAACGACTTAATCAAACCAACTTGACCGAAAGGGATAAGCAGTTTGATATAATAGGTTCAACTCGTCCTTCGAAGGTAAATACCAGTCGCTGTATGTAACAATTGTAGAAACTGAATATTGGTCGCAAAGCATTGCAGCATTACCTATCTGGTTGCATCCGGAAACAATAGCCGTTGTGTTTGCCTGCCCTGTACCTGTAACGGTGGATGTGACGATCGGGGTTCCAAAGCAACCCCATTGCGGAAAAGTATTGAGGTCGGCGGGGGCAGCTATTAAACCGTGCTCTCCCGTGGCATCAATAAAAAAGATCTTACCTCCCTGATAATTTTGGCCAACTGTCAGTCCCGGATTGCTGATACACCTAACACTAAGATAATTATTGATTAAAGTGCCCTGACTTACAAAGGATGCCGCATTAAAGTACATGGAACGGTAATAATTGATCGTTGCATCAAATGGTGAGGACCACCAGAAACCGCAGGCTCCCATCTCACTGGAAGTACCATTGCAGCAAATTTTCCCACCGGGAACCCCAGAAAAACCACTTATGTTTGTTGCGGCAGTATTGGGATTGTTCCAGAGTATGCATGTTTTCATTTTCCCACCTGCGGTAGATACATTCCCTAAATACATTTCCAGAATTAAAAATTCTTCATAATTAGGAATATGCCATCCCACAGGACAGATATTACGGCTGTCATTCACAGCGTAACCATTGTAAAGGGCACCATAAGGAATTTTGTATGAGATTGGATCATTGTTATACCAATAGTATGCGCCTGCTGCCGCCCATGGCAAGTAAGGGATGTCATCTCCGTTGCGGTAATGTGTAACTCGAAGATTTTCGGCCATCCATTCCTGATTTCCGATTTTAACCGTTGGGTAAGCATTCCCATCAGCATCGATTACATGACCGCCCCCTCCTTCTGCTCTAGCGTTCCCGCTCCCGAGATACATCCAGCCGTTTGTAGTATAAAAATAAAAACCAAACGGAGAGTCTGTTTGAAATACCAGTAATCCAATTGCCGGATTATTTATTCCATTTCGCTGAATAGAACTCATTCTCGGAGTTAACAATCCACTAGTATATGATTTCACATCAAGCATAGCTGATGCATCTGGCTGGCTGTTGTCTGTATTGATTGCTACCTGGGCAAAGCCACCTGCAAATAAGAAAAACACATAAATACAAGTAAAGTAAACAGTTTTCATAGGGATTGGTTTACGTTTGTGATTACAAATAATAATTTACCGGCATCATGCATTGTCTTAGTATTTTCAAATCATTTTTATCCGGAATAATCTTTGACACAAAAATATGATAACTATTACATTAAAATAGAGCCAATGAGCAAACGGTATATTCCATTGATTGAAAGGTACCCAGGAAGGAGGGAACGGAAATTACATATGAAAAAAAGATTGCCGGACGCAGTGAAAAGTAAAATTCAATCCTGCTATTAAGGCATCTATATTAAATCAGGCACCGGTGTAGGTAACAGGGATGACCAAAAACACTTTTGTCCCGGGATTTGCATCATTTTCTTTTGCATTTGAGAATTCAACACATGTTTCTACATTGTATTTCCTGCCCAGGAGTTCCAGTCGTTTACGGGTCATCTCCATGCCAAGTTTCAGATGCTTCTCCTCTTTAACCTGATTCGCCTGCGCTTTCGCAATGCCAATCCCGTTATCTGTCACAACCACCTTCAGAGCGTTTTCATCCAGTCGGGAGAATGTGATGACTATCAACCCTTTGCCATCAAGCGAAGAGATGCCGTGCCAGATCGAGTTTTCCACAAAAGGCTGAATAATCATGGAGGGAATCCGCATCTCTTCCGGTTCAAAATGTGCTTCTATATCGATCCTGTAGTCAAACTTGTTCTCCATGCGCAACCGCTCAAGATCGAGGTAGTTTTTAAGCCGGTCAACCTCCTCGTCAAGGCCAATCATGGCCTCATTGAGTGCATTCATGTTTTGTCGGATCAAACGGGCAAATTGAGAAAGATACAGCCCTGCTTCATCGTTTTTGTTCTGGAATAGAAAATTTTGAATAGAGCCCAGCACATTGAAGATAAAATGCGGGTTCATCATCGACTGAAGTGCCTTCAATTCAAGGGTGATCAACCGGTGATCCAATTCCCGGTGTTTAATTTGAAGGTTCTTTCTCCTTACGATCAGCAGGGTAACCTGCCCGAGCACCAAAATGGAGATGAATGTGAAAAACAGCGGATGCCGCCATACCGAAACCTTGATGTGAACGGGGTACTCCACAATTCCGCTCCACTCGGATGTTGATTTCCGCACTTTGAGCTGGAATTTGTAACGCCCGTCGGGTAACCGCTGATATACCACCTTTCCGGTGTTTCCTGTTGTCCACGAGGTATCCAGGCCTGCAAGTCGGTATGCGTAAAGCACCGGGGCGGAGGAATAGTTGACACATCCGAATGAGAATGCAATTTTAGTGTTGCCTCTTGTACTGAGTCCCGGATTACCCGGGTCTGCTTCTTCATCGTTTACCAATATTGACTGAATATAGGGAATGGGAACTTGAATCGTTGTTTTTACGGTTAAATTTTCCGGGATGATCGTCAGTCCGTCGTCCGAGGCAACATAAAGTGAATCGTTGTTCACCAGTATGTCGTGAATATTCCTGAAATTGACATCGAGCAACCGCAATCGCACGCTCTTTTTTTGAATCAAATCCAAAGGATTGTCACAGATATACACATTCCTGGATGTGGACAAATACAAAGAGGGTTCATGGTAAGTAATATTCCTGACCTGCAGGTCGATGGGAACGCCAAAAGCATCGGTAAGATTATAAAAGATGTTTTTACGGTACAGATAAAGGCTATCGCCCTCCATGTTGAACAACTCTGTTTCATTTCCCAGAACCAGATGGTTTGTGATAATCTTGTTGTCGAACCTGGATAATGACTTACAGGGCTCCAATTTGTTTTTGCGGTAATAAAACATTTTTTGACTATTCAAAATCAGTTCGCCATCCAGGTTATAAAAAACCGAATAGATCCGGTACCCCATGTTCATCTCCTTTCCACCACGAAACATTGCATCCAGATCAGAACAATACAACCCGGAGCCGCCGAATGCACTCATCTGCTTCCCGTTTCTTTTAACAGCAATGGCTTTCCAGCCAACCATGAACCTGTTTGAATCCCTGTATCTCACCAGTTTTCTCTGATCATCCAGCATGAATCCGGTCAATGCGTAAAATGCTGCCCCACGCTCACCGATAAGCAACGAACCGTTATTCATCTGGAGAACAAAGTTTATAAAAGCGTTCTCCCAATCAAACTTCAAATTGTAAAACACATTGTTCTTTAGCAGGCTCACATTGTTTCCGCTGGTGAGCCAAACGCCTCCTGAACATCCGGGGCTCAATCCGAAAACTCCCTGCGCTTTAAACAAACTATTCGAAAAGTGACGATGTGAAAGCAGGTTCGGGCTAATCTTATAGGCACCATCCGACATGGAACCGATCCACACATTTTCCTCATGATCGCACAAAAGCGACTGTGGCTTTTTTATGTCGAAACGATACAGCAAAACACTCTTTTTCAGGCAATAAACGCCCTTAAAGTAATCTGCCACCCATAAAATGTTATCCTGATCAATGAGAACCGATTTCAAATAACCCTCCGTATAAAATGGGAGGGTTATTGAATCAATCAGATTTGTTTCCCTGAATTGATAAAGCTTGCTTGAATAGAGATCGGCAAAAACAGAACCCTCTGCTGCCGGAAAAATTTTGAATGGGCCAAATCGATTGACCAGCGTGGCTCGATCCGAAAAGGATTTTTGCCGAAATAGTCCATCGCCTGTCCATAATAAAAAACCATCAGTTGATGTTTTTATGATCCGGCGAAGATACAAAAACGGGGAAATTCCTATCCGCATAGGCAATTCCGCGAGCAGTTTGTCTTTGATGTTCAATTGTTTGATTGCATTCCGCTTATCTAAAACTATAATTTCGCAGTACCGGTTGTAAAAGTAAATGGTTGAATCGCTGTCATACATAAAATCAAAATAGAACTCCTTCCCTCCGATGGATTTCAGGAAAGGGGCATTGACTTCATTGTAAATTTTATTTTGAAAAGAAAAACTCAGTAACCCATTGAGATGAAAAAACCATATGCGGCCAAATAAATCTTCTTTGATGTAAACCACCTCGTTGCCGGCAAGCCCGTCTTTTTTCCGGTAGTTGGCAAAGGTAGTTCCATCATAGCGGGATACACCCGCATCGGTGGCAAACCAGATAAATTTCCTGCTATCCTGGTAAACATAGTATATGGTGTTGGAAGGAAGACCATCCTGGGTTGTGTAATGCCGGATATAGGGGTTTTGTGCCGGTAAATTCAAACCGGCAGCCAAAAGAAAAAAAAGAAAAGAGACTAACCGGTTCGTCACATTATTCCAATGAGTTTGAGAACAGCCTCACTGCCTCCCTGAAGTCGTTCAGGTTTCTCCGCGAGATACTCAACTGTGTCCCATCGTGTAATTCGGCAAAGTTTCCTTCATAACTTGAATAGGCCTGCAAGTGGTTCAAATTGATGATAGTCGATTTGTGAATTCTGAAAAACACCAGTGGATCCAGCAGTTTCTCGAAATCGCTGAGGGTTCGGGTGGCAACTATTTTATTAAGTCCCGACAAATGCAGGATGGTGTAATTGCTGTCGGCCTGAAGATACATGATGTCGGCCACCTTCACCATTCTGAATCCAAACTGCTCGGCAACAGTGATTTTCTCAATGGGCCGGCGTTCCTGATGGACCTGCTCAGGCAGGTTGCCTAAAGACTCTTTGTAGATGGCGATCATTTCCGACCTCGTCAACCTCAGTTCCATGTATTGAATGGCCTTGGCAACCGCTTCACACAACTCGATTTGATTTACGGGCTTCAGCAAATAGTCAATGGCATTGGCTTTTAATGCATTCAGGGCATATTCTTCATAAGCAGTTGTGAATATCACCCCGTACTTTTCTGCTTCGATCGATTTCAGAAAGGTAAAACCATCCTCTTTCGGCATTCTTATGTCGAGAAAAATAATATCAACCTGATGAATCCTCAGAAGTTCACGCCCCTCTTCGGCAGTAATGGTGCTAACATAATATAATATTTACTATCTTTGGCGAAATATCTAAACC
>DYQT01000496.1 GCA_020719165.1 Draconibacterium orientale
TGTACGCGTCCGGATTTACAATCTTTTTGTAATCCACCGCGATCATCGCGTAAACAGTTTCATTATCAGGTTGTTGTAATATGTGCGTGTCCGGATTTACAATCTTTGTCTGTCCACCGGTTTTATCCCGTTTTCTGGCATTCCGCTGCCGTTGCTTCTGCCGGTTGTCTAATACATATTCGGGATGAGATGCCCGGTAATCCCGTTGGTAACGGGAACAGGCCATAGGACCGCCATCTGTGGCCTGCTGTTTCTTCCGATCCTGGTTTTGTTGGAGCTTCTTGAGCCGAAAGGATGGATTGGTCTTGTATTTTTGTCGCTCAAAAATACGCTTGCGAGCTGACTGACAGGCCTTTGCCCCGCAATAATACTGATCGAGATGTTTAAGATATTTGTTCGATGGAACTTCTTGTCCACAATGCCGGCATACCAGGGTTCGCATAGACGCGCTTTTTTCCGTCTACGTAATATCCCGTTTTTGGTGGCATCAATTTAGTTCAGGAAATGGTATCGGTTTGGTTCAGGGCGGAAAGAAGTCGATGGACAATCAGGTTGCTGGAAAAGAATCTCAATGAAAAAGGCATCATGATCAATCGGGAATCAATCCGGTTGGTGCTAAAAAAAACGAATGTAAGCCTTGGTTGAAAAAGATGTGGTGTATCACCGAGATAACAAAGGAATACAGAAAACGTATGTACCGGTTGCTGGCCTTGTACAACAAGCCATACAATCCGTCATATCCGGTCGTCTGCTTTGATGAAAAAAGCAAACAGTTGTTGGAGGATTCAAGAACGCCGATACCCATGAAACCCGGAAGTGTGAGGAAATACGACTATGAATACCGGCGTCATGGAACCTGCAATATCTTTGTGGCGGTTGAGCCTAAAGCCGGTAAGCATCATATTAAGGTTACAGATACCCGAACGAGAACTGACTTTGCCCGGTTTATGAAATGGTTGATTGTTACAAAATACCGGAAAGCCAAAAGGGTCATGATGGTGCTTGATAATCTAAACACCCACTTCGCACAATCCTTTTATGAAACATTCTCAATTGAGGAATGCGAAAGGTTGCTGAAGAGAATTCAGTTTGTTTATACTCCCAAACATGCAAGCTGGCTTAACATGGCGG
>DYQT01000497.1 GCA_020719165.1 Draconibacterium orientale
GTGCCATTTAACGACTTAATCAAACCAACTTGACCGAAAGGGATAAGCAGTTTGAAAAATTTGTTTTCATAGCTGTTTTTTCTTCAAAAATAACCCTGATCTCGCTTTGAAGAGTACGTGATTATCGGACAGGACAACATTATTTATTACACCGCTGAGTAAAAAAGCCGCGCAGCAATGTTTGGCTTTTTATCGCCTGGTATTTTTAGCTTAAACTTCCCCAGCCTCCAAATTAAAGTCCGCACTCAACAGGCATTCTGTTTTCGCTTTCGACTTCGAAATGGTCAATTTTTTTAAATGCTCCTGTATGTATCCTTCATTTAGACATGAAAGTCGTCACCATTGGCAACCATGTCATCATCGGTGCAGTTTATTCGGGCACTTTGACTGAAAAGAGGGGTGTAGTAATTAATGATATCAACCTGCTTAATTCAGTGTTGAATTGGTGATATCATTTGGGGCTAAAGCATCGAAATCAGCATTAGTTCCTACCATTGTATTGTTGGAACCGTTGAGGTTCGCAAACAAGGCATCTCCCAATAGCAATATTTCCACTACCCGAATTCAGTTCCTTCAGTGATGAAGAACCAATGGCGACATTGTTGTCACCGTGTGCGTTTTTCATGGCATCCCAGCCGATGGCGGTGTTCAAGCTGCCCTCCTCATTTAACTGCAGGGTTCCGTTTCCAATGGCCACATTTCCCCAGCCGGTTGTTCTGCAAGGCCCCATTACCCATGGCAACATTAGAAACACCACTAACATTTTCGTGCATGGACCAGGAACCTATTGCCGTGTTTTCACTGACGAGATCCTGGTTCAGGGCGAGATACCCGGTGGCCGTAAGGTCATTAACGGTAAGGTTGTTTGCCAGCGCAGAATTGCCGATGGCAACATTCTGTAAACCTGTGAAGTTGTTATGAAGTGCCTCTTCGCCGAAAGCAGCGTTGTAAAAAGCCGCATTTTGGTTAGTCGTATCTTTAGTGTCAAAATTCAGAAGTGATGAAAGCAACCATTTCAGATTGTTATTCGTTGGGGCTTTCCCGTTTGCCTGTTCCCTGTCGCTTTCTCCTAACCTGGACAAGCCAGAACCAAACAGGCATTAATTGCGTAACTTTAGCATT
>DYQT01000498.1 GCA_020719165.1 Draconibacterium orientale
TTGTTAAGTAATAATGTCCGGCCTCATTATCTACTTGCGGTAGCAACTTTTATACCTCTTGCCTTCTTGAAAAATATTACAGGCGTAGAAAATTTTCTATATCTACTTGTTTTCCTTCCTGGATTAAGCTTGCTCACTGAACCAGCTGCCGAAACAGGGGGTCAAAAAAATGCTCATTCAGGCAGCGACAATCGAGGTATTGCATGACGAGCCTTCTCCGTGTCCTGATAGTTGCCATTAGCCGAATCAATGCGGCGGATACTGCCAATAATGCACTGTTGTTGAGAAATCTTTTCAGTACTTGGCCCAAGGAAAACCTGGCGCAAATTTATAGTGGTGGCAGCAACGGTGATCAGGGATTTTTCGGTCATCAGTATCAGCTTTCTGCCGATGATCGTCGGTTGGGAAAGTTTTTTGTTAAGCTAAAAAAAGAACAGGTATCGGATTTGCATTCGTCGTTTGCCGATGACCAAATTACGTCAACGTCAGGAGCAAATTTGCTGTCTAGAGTAAAGTCGACAGTTGGATCGTTTATACAGGATTCAGGCCTTTATGAACTGATCTTCAAGGTTAAACCATCGGAGCAGCTATTTGACTGGGTAAGGGAGTTTGATCCCGACATCATACTGGCGCAAGGTTACAACCTGTCATTTACCTGGTTGCCGCTTATGCTCAAACGAGAATTGAATAAACCTTTAGCATTTTACAATTCAGATGATTGGCCCACATATCTTTATTCATCACGAAAGGGTTTATATGCTATCACTGCCCCTTTTGTGCGCAGCATTGTTGCCAGATCTACGAATGATTTGATTGCCTCTGTTGATGTGCCATTTGCTTTCAATGACATGATGGGTGAAGAGTACGAACGTCGTTATGGTAAGACATTTACGACCTTGATGCATTGTGATGATCCTTTGCGTTTTCTTCGCGCCGAGTCGATTCGACTGCAACCACCCGAGGTTAAGTCGATCATTGCCACAGGCGCTTTTGACGATTCCCGATGGCCGCTGCTTCTCGACCTTGAACAGGCTTGCCAGCGCCTGAACGACATGGGCATACCGACACGGGCAACTGTGTTGGCAACTCGTATTTCTAAAGAAGGTTTCCGCATGGTAAAA
>DYQT01000230.1 GCA_020719165.1 Draconibacterium orientale
TTTAACGACTTAATCAAACCAACTTGACCGAAAGGGATAAGCAGTTTAATTTATTAAACAATCCTTGTATTTGAGCAAAACGCCTATTACAATAAGAAAAACTATAACAGAAAGATATAACCATACAATTGTTTTTGAGCGAAATACATTCCAATACGAGTATTGTTTATCTATCTTCTTCGTATATTTTTGTATTGGCATTTCGTAAGGTTTAACTTTGACTATTTCTTTCAAACCAGTTACATCATTATAAACTCCCCTAAATTTCCTTTCCTGTTGTAAATAATAACTGTCTAAAAACCAAAAAAGTACAGTAGGAGGGATTCCTAAAAATATAAAAATTATCTTTGGAGTTGAAGCGTAAATAGCCATAAGAGCTGTTACTATTGTAATTACCAAACCTTTTATCTGAAAAGAGTTTGTATTCATTCGTGTAATAACATTTTGGATAAATTCTAAATGTTGTCTTTTTTCTTCTTCCATTTTTGTCATTTCATTAATGTTTTTGTTTAATTGTCAATATGACTGTCTGTTTTTTTGCATGAACGCTAAAGTGATTATAGTCGCAATTGGTAAAAAATGACTTTTCAGAATGGACCTCAGTATTCAAAATTCAAAAAAGCGTATCCTGCGTTCCCAATTTTATTTTTCCAAGATGTTTGTAGGCCAGCTCGGTAACTTCACGACCGCGGGGAGTGCGCATGAGATAGCCCTCCTGGATCAGGAAAGGTTCGTATACCTCTTCGATGGTGCCGGAATCTTCAGAAACGGCAGTTGCAACAGTTCCAAGGCCAACAGGCCCTCCTTTGAATTTTTCGATGATGGTGATCAGTATCTTATTATCCATTTCATCAAGGCCATGCTTGTCAACATTCAAGGCGCCAAGCGCGTACTGACTGATTTTCAGATCAATGTTTCCATCCCCCTTGATCTGGGCGAAATCGCGCACCCTGCGCAACAAAAGGTTGGCAATTCGGGGAGTTCCGCGGCTTCTCCTGGCTATTTCGGCAGTGGCGGTGTGGTCGATGGGGACTCCGAGGATTTCAGATGATCGGGCGATGATCTTTTCAAGCGTTTCCGACTTATAGTAGTTCAGCCGGGAGTTGATCCCAAACCTCGAACGAAGCGGTGCAGTGAGCAACCCCGATCGCGTGGTGGCGCCAACCAGTGTGAACGGGTTGAGTTTAATCTGGATGCTCCGTGCATTGGGACCGGTTTCGAGCATGATGTCGATCTTATAATCTTCCATGGCCGAATACAGATATTCTTCCACCACAGGCGATAGCCGATGAATTTCATCGATAAACAAAACATCGTTGGGTTCGAGCCCGGTAAGCAGGCCGGCCAAATCGCCGGGTTTGTCGAGTACCGGCCCCGAAGTTACGCGCATGTTTACATTCAGTTCATTTGCAATGATATGCGCCAGCGTGGTTTTTCCCAGTCCTGGCGGACCATGCAGCAAAACATGATCGAGTGCTTCGCCCCGTTGTTTTGCAGCCTGTACAAAAATTTTTAGATTTTCAACAATGGCCTCCTGGCCCGAAAATTCGATGAAACCTCCCGGGCGTAAGGTCTTTTCAAGCTCTTTTTCGGCCGGATTGAGCAACTTTCCGGAAGGATCGAGATTTTCATTCATTTTCACAAAAGTAAATTATTTTTGTAAATTTTGATTGTTAAAAAAAATTCCTATTTTTACGGTACTAATTTAACCTGTTGAACATGCAACCCATCATTGTAGCCATTGATTTCTCGAATACTTCCATTCATGCATTGGAATATGCCATTTCGATGGCCAACAAAATGAAATCAGACATACATCTTGTATGGGTAGATAAAGTACACCCGCAGGAATCTGTTTATCCCGACACCTCTAACGACAGCAGAAATGAAGCCAAAAAAAGGCTCGAAGAACTCATTGCGCATTACAGTCCCACACTTGTCAGGGGAATTTCTTTGGATTATAAAATGAAAAGAGGCAGAATTTATCGTGAGGTTGACAATATGGCCCGGCTTATGGAGGCCGAACTGATCGTAACGGGCGCACATGGCATATCGGGTTATGAAGAGTTCTGGATCGGAAGCAATGCCTACCGGATCGTTACAAATGCCATCAATCCGGTGATAACGGTACGGCACGACTTCACCATCAGGAAAAGGATTGCCCGCATTCTGGTTCCCATGGATGGTTCAATGGAAACTTTGCAGAAAATTCCTTTTGTTGTTAAATTGGCTCTTTTATTTAAATCGGAGGTTCATCTGGTAACAACACATAACACACATCTCAAGTCGATTCAGCGAATTACTGAAAAAATTTCACAGAAAGCCATTGCTCATCTCCAAAAACACCAGATTACCATGATCGAAGACAGCATTGTAGCAAACGACCTTACCAAAGCCGTGCTGACCTATGCTGAAAAGGTTGATGCAGATCTGATCGCCATCATGACAGAGCAGGAGGCGCCGGCAAATATTTTGCTGGTGGCACAGGCTCAACAACTTATCAATCAATCACCCATACCGGTATTAAGCATTCATCCACAAGAGAATTTCAGTTTGGTTTAATCATGAACACACTTGCGTCGTCTTATCTGCTCCTTTTTCTCCTTACGGTCACAATTAATTCGGCCTTCGCCCAGGAGCAGGTTGTTTCGGAAGGGAAAACAGAAATAGTTCAGGATTCAAGGGTTGAAATGCTTGTGGAAAAACATGTACAAATCAACCAGAAAATAAGCACCATGGAGGGTTTCAGAATCCAGGTGTTCTCCGACTCCGGGAATAACTCTAAAAACAAAGCCCAGTCGGTTTATGATGAGTTTCAGTCCAGATTTCCTGAGACAGGGGTATATCTGTCATTCAAATCACCCAATTACCGCGTCAGAATCGGGGATTTCAGAACAAAGCTTGATGCTCAGCGGTTTCTCATCGCATTAACGGCAGATTACCCCAATGCCTTCATTATAACAGACCAGATAAATTTACCCAAAACAAATTAATTAAATCCTACGGTTATGAACAAAATAGTTGTGGCCATTGATTTTTCTGAATGCTCGATCAATGCCTTCCTGCATTCATTATCCATTGCAGAACACTGCCAGGGAGAGTTGATTTTACTGTGGGTCCAGAAGGCAGCAGTGAACAAGGAAAAATATGAGGATCAATTAACTGATGCTTCAAAAGAGGCACAGAAAGCTTTAGAGGAGTTGATCGCAAAATATCAGCCGGAGTCCCCTGAAGTGAAAATGTCATGGAAAATCAGGAATGGCAAAATCTATAAGGAGGTAACAGACGAAGCCAGAAAAAACAAGGCCATGCTCATCGTTACCGGAACACATGGAGCATCGGGTTTTGAAGAATTCTGGATCGGCAGCAATGCCACCAAAATCATTTCGTCGAGCCTGTGCCCGGTACTCACCATCAGAGGCGGAATCAATATTCAACGTCCGCTGACGAGGATTGTTTTGCCCATAGACAGTGCGGAAAAAACGAGACAAAAGGCCTCATTTGCCGGATACATCGCCAAGCAACACGGAGCTGAAATTTTCATTTTGAAATTGTACACCTCCAGGGCGAAAGATCTGAGGAACAAGGTAGATGCTTACGCATCGCAGGTAGCAGATTATTTCGCCAAGGAGGGAATAAAAAACAACACTGAAAGCATTGATTGCGAGAACCTCTCGGATACTACCATTGAATATGCTGCCAAGGTTGAAGCCAACCTGATTGTGATTATGACCGAACAGGAGACAACCACTGCAAACATCTTTCTTGGCCCTTATGCACATCAGATGGTGAACCACTCCCCCTTCCCTGTACTCAGCATTCATCCAAAGGAGAGTACAGCTACCGGAGCCGCGTTTTAATACAAGCTCAACTAATACCTGTTTAAACAGTTAAGGTCGGTGAATGCCACTTTTAATCGTTCAACCATCGATTTTTCACCTTCCCTGAGCCATGCTCTCGGATCATAGAATTTTTTATTTGGTTTATCGTCGCCGTCCGGGTTGCCGATCTGCCCTTGCAGGTAACCTTCATTCTTTTTATAGAAGTTAAGGATGCCTTCCCAGAAAGCCCACTGGGTATCGGTATCAATGTTCATCTTCACCACGCCATAACCAAGCACCTCGGCGATTTTTTCAGGTTCCGAACCCGATCCGCCGTGGAATACGAAGTTCACAGGGTTGGGGCCGGTGTTGAATTTTTGCTGGATGAATACCTGGGAATTATGCAGGATTTTCGGTTCAAGTTTCACATTGCCGGGTTTGTAAACCCCGTGAACGTTTCCAAAAGAGGCAGCAATGGTGAAGTTCGGGCTAACGCTGAGCAAGGTTTCGTAAGCCAGCGCCACATGTTCGGGCTGCGTGTAAAGGCGCGAGCTGTCGATCCCCGTATTGTCAACGCCATCTTCTTCGCCACCGGTTACACCAAGTTCGATTTCCAGTGTCATCCCGATTTTACTCATGCGTTCGAGGTAACGCTTACTGATTTCAATGTTTTCTTCCAGCGACTCTTCCGACAAATCGAGCATGTGAGAACTAAACAACGGTTTACCGTGTTTTGTGAAATATTTCTCGCCGGCATCCAGCAGTCCGTCGATCCAAGGCAGCAATTTTTTGGCCGCGTGGTCGGTATGGAGGATTACCGGGATGCCATATAATTCAGCAATTTCATGAACGTGCTGTGCACCCGCAATACTTCCCTTAATGGCAATGCGCTCATTTTCATTCTTCAGCGATTTTCCGGCATAAAAAACACCCCCGCCGTTTGAAAACTGAATGATGACCGGAGAGTTTACTGTTTTTGCAGCCTCCATTACGGCATTTACCGAATCGGATCCGATTACATTAACAGCGGGAAGTGCGAATTTTTGTTCCTTCGCGATGCGGAAAATTTCCTGAACAGCCGCGCCGGTAGCAACACCAGGAGCAACTTTATCTTTAATTTTTTCTGACATAGATCAATTTTTTTAATTTTTTTTGAAAGATCAAAGATATGAAAACTCAAAACTCAAAACTCAAAACCCTGAAATTAATGTCAGAATGTGTATATTTGCAGCAGGAATGGCTCCGTAGTTCAATTGGATAGAATGGCAGATTCCGGTTCTGTTGGTTGGGGGT
>DYQT01000231.1 GCA_020719165.1 Draconibacterium orientale
TGTCGCAGAAATACCGGCCGGTTGCTTTGTCTGCAATGAACGAGACAAATTGTTTTTTCATCCATCTTCTCCAGGGTTGAGCGAATGTAAGGGCTTACGTCCCTTCCCAGACAAGTGCGAATAAGTGTCCAGAGGTGGAGTAAAAATTTATCCTCATTGGCAAATTTATCACTCTCAATGCCTTCAACAGAGCCATCATCCCGCACCCCAATCAGCAAAACGCCACCGGCTGAATTCAGAAAGGCGGCAATCGTTTTCAAACAGGCGCGTTCAACTGCCTGATTGGTTTTACCTGCGCGGATATCCCATCTGAGGGTCGATTTAAACTCGATGGTCTCATTTTCTCCCTCTCTGATGATCAATTCGGCTTGCCGGGTCGAATCGGCTCTCTGATTAAGACACTCCATATAATCCTGCCCGGTAACCACGTCGAGCAAAATGTCGGAAATGCGGCTTTCATCCTGTAATTTTAATGCAACCAAACCCTTGGCATATTCCATGGGGCTGATTGTACCGGCAATAAGCAAAAGAGGAAGTACAATGCCCGAGTGATGCAGACCACTCAGCGCCTGCATAAGAATTTTTTGTTCAGTCGAAAATTGCTGATAACTTAAAAGAAGCAATTCGGTAAAAGGGTTTGAGTTTGTCTCCTGAACAATGATCTCGTTCATGGTTGAGTTAACAAACTCATTTAACGACCGGACAAGTGCCGAAAGCGTGACAAAAGCAAAGGAGAACAAGTTTTCCTCAGGGCCATAAGGCTTAAAATTAAACCGCCCGGTTGTTTTAATGGTGACGAATGGGTCTGATAACAGCAACTCCTCCCATTCCATCAGGAAATGGTCCCCCTCTGGTTCAAAAACATCCTTCCGAAAGGCAAAAAGCCAGGGAGCCGAAGTGCCCGAACGATGCGTTCCACCTGTGAACATAAGGTCGGTGATAACCAGCTGAGCAACCCTTTCCGATTCAAAAACAAACTCATTTCCCCGAATTGTCAACAAAGGACTGGAACCTTTATAAATTGTAAACCGCTGATCCTTTCTGATGATGTCGAGAGGTTCAGTGTTACTTTTAAACGCCATGTTAACCTGGTAGTCTGCATATGAACTCATATCTATATTATTTAATCCCGAATAAACTCATCCCAGCCATTGCGGGAATTCCACACGAATTCCTTGGGCGGGAAGGGAACATCGGGTTGGGTGAATCAGAAACACAAAACTAAGCAAAATTATACACCAATTATTCCTGCCTTTGAGAATCCTTTACATGAGTTCGATCAGTGCAAACGAACCGGAATAATTCATCTCGCAAAGACACAGAGACGCAAATATCTGAAATAAAATGCTTTAGTTGCATAAAACATTCTATGATTTTATTTTTTACTTTTCATTCAACTACAGTGGTTTTGCGGCTTTGCGGCTTTGCGAGGAGATTTCAGCCGGCTTCAGCCCGATGGAGATTTTATGGTAAGCGGCACAAAACCATCAGGTAAACAGCATGCTCGACCTCTCTACGGGCGGGTTTGTGTTTAATGTGCTCATGAAATCCTTTGAATTTGAGAAAACCCTGATGCAGGAGCATTTCAACAAGAATCAGGTTGAATCAGAAAAATTTCCGAGTGCTACTTTTGTTGGGAAGGTGACAAATTTTATGGAAAATAACCTGGGGAAAGAGGGCATTTATAATGTTATTGTTGAGGGCAAACTCACCATGCACGGAGTAAGCCGCGATGTGAAGGAGACCGGCACTGTTGAAGTGAAACAGGGTAAAGCGAACTTGATGTTTTTAATAACTCATCATTTTTGAGCACCGACGATTTACGATTTACGATTTATGATTTAGTGCTTAGCAGGGTTGGTTGTTTGTGAGACGTTTATATATATGGCAGGTGACGAGGTGATCGTTGATCATTCCGGCGGCCTGCATAAAGGCATAGCAGATTGTTGTACCAACGAATTTAAAACCCCTTGATTTCATCTCTTTGCTCATGGCATCCGATTCGGGGGATGATACCGGCATGGCTGAAAGTGACTTCAACTTGTTGTTGATTGTTTTTCCTCCTGTAAATTGCCATATATATTGGTCGAATGTCCCGAATTCCTTCTGAACCTCGAGAAAGCATCGTGCATTCTGAATAGTTCCGGTAATTTTGGCCTTATTTCGGATAATCCCGGCATCTGACATCAATCGGTTGAAATCATCGTCATCATAGTTTGAAATGCGCAGGATGTCAAAATCATCGAAGGCTTTTCTGAAATTTTCCCTTTTATGCAAAACAGTCCTCCAGCTCAAACCAGCCTGAAATGCATCTAAAACAAGGAACTCAAAGAGTTTCTGATCATCGTGCAATGGTACCCCCCACTCTTCATCATGATACTTGATCATCAAAGAATCTGAAGAAGGCCATTGGCAGCTATTAAGGTCGGACATTATATTTACGAATTACGATTTACGAATTACGATTTGGAATTGCTGCGGATGTAATTCTCAACATTAAATTTTCGTTTACAACCCTGGTAGTTCATGTACCTGATCATGCCAAAAATGTTCCGGTCGCCCCAGGGACGGTCATGGGTCCCGCCGATAGACCAGGCGACTCCCGCATATCCACTTGGGTCGCGACCTTCAAGCTCGTATTTATCATTCAGGTAAATGGCAATGGACATTGCCTCTTCCGTGGAAGGGGTCCATTCCAATATTTTTTTGGCCCAGTACATCCGCATAAAGCCATGCATTTTACCTGTAATAACCATCTCCTGCTGAGCGGCATTCCACAAAGGATCATGCGTTTGAGCCTGCTCAAATTGTTCAAGTGAGTAAGTGTACTCCCTGGGGTCGTCGCGGTGTTTATTCAACGAAGCCTTAGCCCATGGCTGAAATCCCTCAAAATGATCGTAGTTTGGGTTATGTAAACAAAAATTGTCGGCCAGCTCCCTCCGCACGATCAGCTCCTCTAAAAATGCCATTTTTGATTCGAGGTCGGCTTCTGCGCGCTGCACCTCAAATGCAAGCCGCTGGGCCGACAGATGTCCGAAATGAAGGTATGGCGAAAGGTCTGACTGACCTTTTTTATCAGGAAAATTGCGATCGGTGTGATACTGTTCCAGCCTGTTCTTTATGAAATCGTGCATGGCAGCTACAGCAGCAACTTCGCCGGGTACAATCCATTCAACTTCGGCTACTTTCCGGTCAACCTCACAGGATTTGAGAACCTTGGGCCAGTCGGGTGGATGGATTTCAGGAAAATCGTCGGTTTTTCGTTGTTTCACCAAGGGGGGAAAGTCACAAAGGAATTCGGGCAGGAGCCTCTCTACCTTTTTTCTTAAGGTAAATGCCGCATACTCCGACTTATCAGAGATAAACCGTGATGGGATTATATTGTGTGCATCCACTTCATGAAAAGGAACCTCAATATGCTCGCTCAACCTCCTTCTCCACTCCGTCGTCATGCGAAGAGGATTGAAGTCGGTAACCAGCATCCCGGCTTCATTCTCTACCAAAAACCGGGGAATTACATCTGGTGGCAAACCTCTTAACAGGTTAAAAGGGATGTTGTGCCGGGCAAGTTTCCGACACGTTATTTCAAGCCCTTTAATCATAAACCCATACTGTCGCAGGGTAGCGCCCAGAAAGCCAGGCACGATACAAAATACCACCAACAGGGGTTGTTTCATCAAAAGCGCCTGCTCCTGCGCATACAACAAAGCCCAGTTGTCTTCCGACCTCTGGTCACGTTGCATCCAGTAAACAACCGGTCCGTCAGTTGGTTCCGAACGGTTCCAAATATGAATTCGCCTGTGGTCGAAGGCCATGATTCAGCTTATAATATATTTTTTTGGTTTTCCCAGTTTCAACAACAATTCATTCACCTCATTCTTTAATGCGATTTCCAGCGCTGCACGCCTGGTCGAATCCTGAGCCTTTCGGCGTTCAGTGACATCTCTGGCAACACCCATAATCGCGGTGAGGTTGCCATTTTCATCGTAAATCCCATTGATACTCTGCTCAAGCCAACGGGTTGAACCATCCTTATGGTAATATTCCAGTTCCAGCAGCGTACTTCGATCCTTGTCCGATCTCTCATCCTGCGAAATAACCGCCTCATTGATCATGATCTGCATCGCGTAATCCAGAGATTCAGGAACCATGCATTCATCTATTCGCAAGGCCATCCGCTCCGAAGGTGTGTACCCAAGTGTATATTCCGTTGACGGGCTTACATAGGTGATCTGTAAATCCAGGTTCAGAATCCACACGACATCATGCATTTTTTCGGCTAAAATGCGGTATTTTGTTTCACTTTCACGCAGAGCCTGTTCTATTTTTCGCTGTTCGGTGATATCCCTGGCAGTGGTGATGATCACCTTCTCGCCCTGGTATATTCCCCTGGTAAAAATCACATCCTTGGGAAATATTTCACCATTTTTCCGAACACCCCAGAATTCAGTTTGCCGGGGTTTACCGGTAAGCATTGCATCACGCATAAGATCAAAAACCTCGTGAAGGTTATTTTTCCCGGGTGCCGATATCATCTCCGGATTCATGCCAATAAGATCTTCCCGGTCACAACCATACATGATTGCAGCGCCTTCATTCACATCGATAAAAACACCATCCTCTTTGTGAATGTAAATAGCTTCGGATATCGAATCAAACAAATCCTGATATTTCACGGGTCATGTTTTAAACCTGTTCGTTGCATATCCTGTTAAGGCACATAACAGGATAATCCTACTCTGCATGATCGGGCCAATTGCAATGTAAAGATACAACATTTTCGATATATCTTTCCAAATCCCGATGCGTTTTTGGCACCTTCAATCCTTAGCTGCTTTGCGCTTCCGGCGCTCGGTTGAGTAGCCTGCTCATTTTTTGTTGGCTTTTTACAGACAGGTAAGAGAGTGAAAATAGTAAATGACATTTTTTATGTATCAGAATTGACTTCAGTATTGACCTTTTCTGTATCTTTACTCATGGAAAAGTTTGGTTTTTTCTGGCAGCCTCAAATACATTAAACTGCTTATCCCTTTCGGTCAAGTGATTTTTTAGTACATTTGGATAATGAC
>DYQT01000232.1 GCA_020719165.1 Draconibacterium orientale
GCCGGGGGTTGAGGTGGTTTGCCTTGCTCCCCTGGCCGGGGGTTGAGGTGGTTTACCTTGCTCCCCTGGCCGGGGGTTGAGGTGGTTTGCCTTGCTCCCCTGGCCGGGGGTTGAGGTGGTTTATAATCTTACATATGAATATTGAAGAAGCAATAGCGAAATCAGCAGAAAGTTTAACCATATTTATTGTTAAAGAAGCGCTCTTCTGCAATGTGTATGAAGAGAGTGCCTGGCGGTTTATTGAATTGGTAAAGCCTTATAAACCAATAAAGAAAAGAGTTAAGAAACTCAATATGGAAGTGGTCTCAATCGGTTTTCCTAAATCGCAATTGCCAGGACTTTTAAATATAATTGAGCAAAATGGTTTCACATTAGCTCAGGAAGAATCCGGCTCACTTACTATAAAAATACTAAGCGAGCCGGATGTCAATTTTACTGAATGGAAGCAAAATATACCCATGAACCTGTCAGAGAAGCCTGTGTTAACTGATCAAAGTATTTCCTCAAACCAGGTTGAATTGTTTTCAATTGTAAAAGAGGTTGAATTATTTACAGTGGCAGATCACACCCCGATGCAAAGCATGCAATTTTTAATTGATTTACAGAATAAAATAAAATTGGTGAAGAAAATGCCGGAGTAAGCACGGTCATGGCTGTGTTTAGTGTGCAGAAGTATAGTCTGGTTGCCCGCTAATGGCGTAAATACCTTGAAAACGCAGGAATAGAGGATGCCGTTAGCTAAAAGCTGGTAATATGTTCATTTACATACTACCAATTGTAAAGTGGTAACTTTTTGTGTTGTTGCTGCCGGGAACCTGAACAACACCGATGGTTCTCTGAACAATCGCGGCTCAAATGGCAACTACTGGAGTAGTACGCAGAACGATGCCACCAACGGCTGGAACCTGAACTTCAACAGTGGGAACAGCAACATGAACAACAACAACAAGGCGAACGGCTTCTCCGCCCGCTGCGTAAGAGACTTTGCCTTTACCATGGCCCTCATCCATTGCGGGTGAGGGCTTTTTTAAAACAAAAACATGGCGCTGTATATTGAACTTCCGGTATTTAAAAAATCGTATGATCTTGTTATCGAGTTGTTTGATTTGTATACAAACCTGCCAAAATCTTTTAAATATACACTGGGCCAGCGCGTTCAGTTGGAATCTATTGAAATGATCGTCAATATTTACAAGGCAAACTCCCATGCCGATAAAGTGCCGTTTATTTTAAAAATCAGGGAGCATCTTGAAATTATCCGGTTAATGATCAGGATTTTACATGATACAAAACAAATCAGCCTGAAACGAATGGTTCTTGTAAACGTGATGATCGAAGATATAAGCAAACAGTTGGTCGGATGGCAAAAATATTGCGAAAAAATTGGCTGATCTGCTCATCGACCTCTTCAATGCTTATTATTCAGCCCGCAGCAATAAGCGGAACACTTATAATGCTCTGAAATTCGAGCAGTATTATGAACACAATCTCATTGAGTTGTACGATGAAATCATTAACAGGAGCTACGAACCGCGCCCGAGCATTTGTTTTATTGTAAATAAGCCGGTAAAACGGGAGGTATTTGCCGCCAGTTTTCGCGACCGGATTATTCACCACCTTATTTTCAATTACATTGCCCCGGTTTTTGAAAAGCGCTTTATCAACGACAGTTACAGTTGCCGAAAAGGAAAGGGAACCCATTACGGGATACAAAGGGTAAACCATTTTATCAGATCCTGTTCTGAGAATTATCACAATGATTGCTATATCCTGAAGATGGATATTCAGGGCTATTTCATGTCGATTGACCAGTCGTTGCTGTATGAAAAGGTCAAACAGTCGGTCGTTGTCAACTCGGGGAAAATCAACGGAGACATAGAAACTATTCTTTACCTGATCGGTAAAACCATTTTCAATGACCCGAAAAACGGTTGCATTATTAAAAGCAAAACAAGTGAATGGAAAGGGCTGCCACCATCGAAAAGCCTGTTTTATGCTAAAAAAAACAAAGGTCTTCCAATCGGAAATCTCACTTCGCAGTTGTTTGCCAACTTTTATCTGGATGAATTTGATCATTTCATGAAGGAGTTGTTTTTTTAGGCGCAGTGATCAAGCCTTACCGCATTTATATTGCAAACCGTACAAAAACAAATTTTTTTACAGCCATTCAACAACAAAACAAAATCGCGAGAAACCATAAACCAGCAGAAGAAGAAAGAGTGAAATTTTTGACCAGTATGAATTCATATCTGGGTATTATGAAGCATTACAAAACCTACAAACTGAGAAAAGGAATGTTGTTCAAAAACCTGTCGGCGTGGTGGTGGAATTATGTGTGTTTAAAAGGTGGGATCGCTAAATTTGCGATAAGGAAATAGTGAAAATAATGAATCAATACGATATCTGAAATGCGAGACCTTAAAACTCCCCGGAAATTCCGATTGATCCCGGAGGGAGGCGATCGCGGAGGATTCCTGATGTAAAAAAAAACCGCCCCATGTGTGGGGCGGTGTCGCTTTTGCGATTTAAATCATCCGGCAATCTTGAGATTCCGAATCAGCCTTTGGCTTTAATTACATGTTTCGGTATGAGCGAAACACGCCATAAAATCAAATGTGAAGTTCTCTTTTTTTTTGGTTTTTCTAAATATTAATTGTTGAGACAAAGATAACTCAAAAGAACCGAAAGTCAAGGTTTTTAACATTTATTAACAATGCATTATTTTGCCTGATGAGGGAGATAATCAGTGTAGCCCTTTTCATCCGGTGTATAAAAACTATTGAAATCATAGTCGGTATTGATCGGCCAGCCGTTCCACATGCGTTCCACCAGATCAGGGTTGGTGATAAACGGTTTTCCGAATGCGATCAGGTCGGCCAATCCGCTCTGCAAATCACGTTCTGCGGTTTCCTTTGAATATCCACCAGCCAAAATGAGGGTGTTGTGCAATTTTTCCCGGATGGTTTGCTTGATGGCAAGGGGAACCTCCGGCGCACCCATGGCGCTGTGATCAACAAGATGAATGTAGAGAATGCCCAGCCGGTCGAGTTGCGCGGCGAGATAGGTGTAGGTGTCATTGATCTCAGGATATGGCACCATCCCTCCGTTAACCCCGTAAGGAGATAACCTGATGGCCACTTTATCCATTCCGATTGCCTGACCAACAGATTCAACAACTTCCAGTACAAAGCGACAACGATTTTCAATCGATCCGCCATACTCATCGGTTCGCTGGTTGCTTGTCGGTGAAAGAAACTGCTCCAGCAGATAGCCATTCGCTCCATGAAGTTCTACTCCGTCAAATCCTGCGGTAATCGCATTGATGGCCGCCTTCATGAACTCTTTTTTGGTATTGATTATATCTTCGGCACTCATGGCTCTGGGAACAGGCAAATCCTGCATTCCCTGGCTGTCGGTGTACATTTGCCCCGAAGCAGCAATGGCTGACGGAGCAATAACCTCGGCACCCTGAGGCAGATTATGCGAGTGGCTCATCCTTCCGGTATGCATGAACTGCACAAATATTTTACCTCCATGGCGATGCACAGCTTCGGTTGTTTTCTTCCAGCCTGCTACTTGTGCCTCACTGAACATACCCGGAATTCGGGCATACCCCAGCCCGTTCGGGGAGGGTGAGACGCCTTCGGTAATGATCAATCCGGTGCTTGAACGTTGCTCATAGTAATTGGCAATGAGGTCGTTGGGTGTGTTGTCAAGGGCCCTGCAACGGGTCATCGGGGCCATCACGACCCTGTTTTTTAAAGAGATATTTCCGAGATTATATTGACTGAATAATTTCTGCATTTCTAAAAATAAATTAAATGAGTGAAAATTTTTGCAAAATTATTGTTTTTATTTAGAATTAGTATAAATTTGTGGGAGATTCTTTTAACAATGAACAAGGTAGTCAGCAATGCCCTGGAGGCAATAAAAGGAATAGAGAGCAATATGACTCTCATGCTCGGAGGTTTCGGCTTATGCGGAATCCCCGAAAACTGTATAGCAGCGTTGGCCGAAAGCGACATTACCGGGCTTACCTGCATTTCAAACAATGCCGGAGTAGATGGTTTTGGTTTGGGAATGCTTCTTCGCCGCAGGCAGATCCGGAAAATGATCTCCTCGTATGTGGGAGAAAATAAAGAATTCGAGCGTCAACTGCTCAGCGGAGAACTTGAAGTGGACCTGGTTCCCCAGGGTACATTGGCCGAACGCATCAGGGCAGGAGGGGCTGGCATACCCGCTTTCTTTGTTCCGGCCGGATATGGCACCGAAGTGGCCCTTGGAAAACCGGTTCGGGAGTTTGACGGAAAAATGTATCTGGAGGAGCGCTGGTTGAAAGCCGATTTCGCCATTGTCAAAGCATGGAAAGGCGACACCCACGGGAATCTTATTTATCGATATACTGCCAACAATTTTAACCAGGCCATGGCTACTGCCGGGCGGATTACCATTGCCGAAGTGGAGGAGTTGGTTCCGGCTGGTACCCTTGACCCGAATCACATTCATACTCCCGGGGTTTTTGTTCAACGCATTTTCCAGGGTAGTCAATATGAAAAGCGCATTGAATTTACCACCGTCCGGCCCGATTAGCCTCATTTCAATATCAAATCTAAAATCATCAATCGTAAATCAATTTCTATGGGTTTAGATAAAAATGGAATAGCCAAACGGATCGCCAGGGAGCTGCACGACGGGTACTATGTCAACCTCGGCATCGGGATTCCGACACTTGTTGCCAACTATATTCCGGAAGGGATGCAGATTGTGTTGCAGTCTGAAAACGGGTTGCTGGGTATCGGTCCATTTCCCGCCCGGGATGCGGTTGAGCCCGATCTGATCAATGCCGGCAAGCAAACCATTACCGCAATAACCGGCGCTGCCTTTTTCGATTCTGCAGCAAGTTTTGCCATGATCCGCGGCGGGCATATCGATCTGACCGTGCTTGGGGCCTTTGAAGTTTCCGAAACAGGCGATATTGCCTCCTGGAAAATTCCGGGAAAACTGGTGAAAGGCATGGGTGGAGCCATGGATCTGGTCGCCTCTGCTAAAAACATTATTGTG
>DYQT01000233.1 GCA_020719165.1 Draconibacterium orientale
CCGGCAGGTAATGTCGCCCAGTCAGGCTTTTATTATCTTCTTTTTAATTGTCAGGAAAACATTGGATTACAGCAACGATTCACCCATATCGCTGTTAAAATTCTCAATAGTGAGGGGGTTCAGTCAATGTCGGATATATCGGTTGATTTTGATCCTGCATTTGAGAAACTGGTGTTTCACAAGCTCCTGGTGATCCGCGACGGGAAAACGATCGATAAGCTGAAAAAGGAGGAGTTTAAAGTGATTCAACGGGAGGTGAATCTGGAACAGTACATGTATGATGGGACACAAACAGCCCTGATCAACCTGAAGGATATCCGGATCAACGACATCATCGAATACTCATATTCCTTAACCGGATATAATCCAATTTTCGGAGGACTTTTTTCTGACTATCTTCCCATGGAGTTCCTTGTGCCGGTCAGACATTTATACCGAAAGCTGATTGTGCCTTCCGGCCAAAACATGAACTTCAGATATACGAATGGAGCCCGGGAGGCTGTTATCAGCAAGGCTGGCAGTGAGACTTCCTATCTTTGGGAGGCAAGGGAGGTTCCTGCGGTTAAATTTGACATAAATACGCCCGACTGGTTTAATCCTATAAAAATTGTTTATGTTTCAGGTTACAGGTCGTGGGAGGATGTTGTACGTTGGGGGCTTGACCTATTCACAGTGCCAGAGATGGAAAAAAAGGAGCTGGGAAGCCGGATTGAGCAATTCGTTTGCAGGCAGCCCGATGATTCGGTTGTGATCCAGGCTGTCAGATTTGTGCAAGACAAGGTGCGGTATATGGGTTTTGAAGATGGCATGAATTCGCACCGGCCTGATAATCCTGTGAAGGTTTTAAACCAGATGTACGGGGATTGCAAATCAAAATCGCTATTACTGGCAGAGATACTCAAGCTCCGCGGAATTGACTCATGGCCGGTGCTTGTGAACTCTCAAACCGGGAAGATTCTGGGTGAGAAACTGCCATCCCCCCTGGCCTTCAATCACTGTGTTACTGGATTTAGCATGAAGGGAAAAACCTGGTATGCCGACCCATCGATCAGCAACCAGGGCGGTGATCTCGATCACCTCTTTTTTCCGGACTATGTTTGGGGGCTCAATCTGAAGGCAGGAGCAAAGTCGCTGACACCGCTTCCTCCCGCAACCTATGCATCCACCAAAGTGAGGGAAACTTTCACCCTCGACAAGGTTGGCAGCGGTGCTACCCTGAAGGTAACGACCACTTATAAAGGTGGTGATGCTGATTATCAGCGGAGTGCGTTGGCAGCGTCAAATCCGGCTGACATCTCAAAGCAATATCAGAATTTTTACAGCATCATCTTCCCGTCTATTAAGCCACTGTGCGATGTGGTTGTTAGTGATCAGCGGTCGGGCGAGAATTTGCTGATAGTGGAAGAGCAATATAGCATCGATTCGATGTGGAAACGTTCTGCAAACGATCCTCAGCTCCTTGTTTGCGAGTTTTATCCGCTTTCATTTGCCAACCTGGTAACCGGGAAAAAATCACCGGCCCGCACCATGCCATACCGGCTGGCTTATCCCGTTGATTGTGAGCACCAAACAGTAGTTGAACTTCCAGAGGAATGGACCGCTCACGATGATGCACTGGATCGCGGTTCCGCCTTTTTCCATTATCATCATTCGATTCATTATGCCGACAGGAGGTTAAGCATTGTGCATCTTTACCGGACACTCGCAGATTTTGTTCCGGCTGACAAAGTTGAACCATTTCTGGCAGCGTTACAGGAGGTAAACGAGCATCTTACCTATCGTCTTACCTATAATAAGGGCTTGGCAGGAGGTAAACAAATCAGTTGGTTTTCATGGATTGTTACCTTCATCGTTATCGGGATCTCTGCTTTTTTTGCACGCAAGATCTATGTTAAACCAGTCACCCCTGCTTTTGGTCCGGTGTTCGCAAAAGTACCCATCGGGGGATGGCTTATCTATTTTGCCATGGTCATCACCTTTACACCGGTCAGGATGGCTTGGCAACTTTTTTTCAACAATGATTTTTTCAACAGTCAGATATGGGATATATTTGTTGACCTCGATGGTTCACTTCGTAATTTCGTTTGGGCCATCATTATCTTTTTTGAGCTGGTTTTAAACATGGCCTTACTGGTTTTCAGTATCCTCGCAGTAATTATGTTTTACCAAAGAAGGAGAGGCTTTCCACGTGTTTATATATTTTTAATTCTGGCAATAACTGTTGTGACGGTAACTGATAACGTATTGGTGAGCTGGCTTGATGGATCTGCACTTTCAGATCAAAGCAATATTAAAACATTCAGGGAACTTTTTTCCTGGATTATTTACACTGCGGTTGCGGTGCGGTATTTTCTCGTTTCACAAAGGGTAAGGAGAACATTTACAGAGCCTTCAGTCAAATATGTTGACAAGCCTCGGGAAGAGGTTCTTCTACAACCTTCTGTTGAGGCCCCTGATCTGACCCGTGAGGAATGAACATTCATTTTTTGAACCTTGGCTTTACGCTTTTTTTCATTTATAGACCATCAGATTTCTATTCTTTTGTGCAATCAGGTTTTTAATAGTTGTTTTTTTGCGAGTGTCTAAAAATAATTCACTGTTAATAGGTTAACAAGGCTAATTTGTTCGTATTTTTGACCTTCTAAAACACAAACCAATGTTTAAAACCAACGAGTCCTTTGATGGCAAGGTGAAATCAATCGCCTTTACTACCTCCGACGGGCCGGCTACCATGGGCGTGATGGCACCTGGCGAATATGAATTTGGCACTGCCACAGTTGAACACATGACGGTGATATCCGGAAAAATGGTGGTTCAGCTCCCTGATCAGGATGAATGGAAGGAATATAAGCCATTTGACATGTTTATCGTTCCCAGGGATAAAAAGTTCAAATTGCGGATTGAGGCTGACGCAGCATACCTTTGCCTTTATCTTTAACGGACATGAACCTTTAATTAAATTACAATGAAAAATATTCTCGTTATTGCGGTTACACTCCTCATTTGCAGTGTTACATTCACCTTTGGCCAGGCCCAGGAAACGAAAACGCAGATTCAGAAAAAAGATCAGGCGAATCTTTACAACGACTTCTATTTCTCTTATGGAACAGGTACGATATTTTTCTTCGTCAACAATGAAAGCCTGGAGGGCCAAACACTATCCGGCACATTCCTGGTTGGTTTTGCCCGATCGATGAACAAAGTGATATCAGTAGGTTTTCAGTTGAGCTATACCAACATTGGACGGACGGGGACAGATTATTATTATGATTATAACTACAATCAATCTGTTTCCACAAATATCGAAATGACTGATAATTTATGGCAGGGAATTGCAAATGTGCGTTTCCGTTATCTGAACAAACCCTCCTTTTGCATGTATTCCGGCATCGGGCTGGGTGTAACCATGGATTACTATTCCAAAACCACCGATGGCACATCCACCACAAAAGGCCGGAAACTCCTTCCTGCCGGGCAGTTAACCCTTTTGGGTTTTCGTGTGGGCCGTGCCTTTAGTTTCTTTGGTGAATTTGGTATCGGAACCAATTCAATCATCAATGCCGGGGTGAGTTACAAATTTGGGGAGTAAAACTTCACCCCAGGATGATATGAGTTCGGGTTTATGTTGCAATGTTACCGGAGAACCCCGGGGTTGAACGTAAGGTTCGTCCTGATAATTTTGTTTGTTAAGTTGATTTCCCTGCAGCCTGCTTCGGGGCAAAATCCTGTAATTTCACACGATACCATTATTCTGTTCGAAAACACACTGAAAAAGGTGAAAAAGAATGTAAATTTCACCATTGTGCCGGGACCGACATTGGGTGTTACAGAGAAAATCGGATTTGCTGTTTTGCCAATGGTCGTTTACAACCTGAGTAAGAAGGACACACTATCCCCTCCCTCTTCTTCGGCTCTACTTTTATATTTCGATTTTTATGGAAGTTGGATGACAGCTGTCAAACAAAGCCTGTACTGGAACCAGAATAAATGGAGGGCTTTTATTACCACGGGCATCGGCAGCCTGAGTTTGAGGTATTTTGGAATTGGCCGTGATACCAGTATTATCAATAACAATGATTCAAATTATTTCTGGACGCGGCAGGAGGAGTTTACGGTTTCTGCCACGGTTTTCAGGAAAATTTTCAAAGGATTATATGGCGGGCTGGAATATCGCTACACGTTATCCGAAATTCAGGGAAATGACTCTGCAGGCAATGCGCGCATGATGAACGACGGTGTCTCCGTGGAAAAATTGTCTCAAACCGTGATTGTACCAACTTTTGTATGGGATAACCGCGACAATATCTTTTGGTCGACGAAGGGGTATTATAGCAGCATCAATTTTCAACTTTCCAATTCGTTGTTTTTAAGCTCAGATGACTATTCGGTTATATCGGGATGGGTAAACGGGTATCACACCCTGCTCAGGAACAGTCAGAAACTAACCCTGGCCTGGCATTTTTACATCCAGGCAGGCTGGGGTACATTCCCTTACCGCATCTATGCCAACTATGGTCGTGGCGATCATGCGACCGGTTATACGGCAGGCAAGTATGTTAATTGTTCGGAAACCACTGTGCAAACTGAGTTGCGGTATGACCTGAGGAATTTTATAGCTGTAGGTGGCTATCTTGGCACCGGAAAAATATTTTCCTCATTCACGGTGTTCGGTCAAGCGGTCTGGCTGCACTTCGGCGGTGTCAGGGCATACCTGAACATCATTCCGTCAAGAAACATCAGGGTAAGGCTTGACGCGGCCTTTGGGCGCAGCGATTTCGGATTTTACGTTGGAATCGGGCAGGGGTTCTGATTCCGGAAAGTTGAAGTTGACCGGATTAATGCAGGAATTTTCCCGATGCAACAACCGTCATGTTGTTCCGCAGAATTCTGTAGGCAAGCACCTGGTTGCTTTCACACCCGGGCAGATCGGTTTTTAAAATCCGCCCGATAATCATTGTTGTAAAGACCTGACGTCCGGAAAGATCGAACACAATTAACTGCTGATTCCTGACTTCGACACTGGGACACCCCATTTTTCGCCTGGGACACCCAAACCGGTG
>DYQT01000234.1 GCA_020719165.1 Draconibacterium orientale
ACTTTTTTATCCGGGAATGCCGCCGCAAGATAGTTTGTGTCATCACTGGAAACCGCCAGCATGACGGAGGCATGTTTGAGGATTTTCTGAAATAGTTTTAGTTTCAGGCTTTCTGCCAGAAAATAAACTTTCTTCCCCGGGTTTTTTTCAGCCTTGAACAGGTGATAATAATAATGATGCTCGATATTGCTTTCACGATATATCAGAAAACGATTATTCAGCCTTGTATCCGACATTATTCCGCAGGTATGAAGGCCTTCAAAAAGGATCGGATGGGTGTCATTCAACAGGTTTTTTACCAAAGTCTTCGACATTCTGCCGGCAACAATGTAGGGTGTTAATCCGAAGTGATATCGCAATCCGGTTTTCCGGGGATAATAATTTACTGAAACACAGTACTTTTCAAGTTCGGTGGCTGGCTCGCGATGGTACTCAAAGCAATGAAGATGAATGCTGATACCCGCCCGGTGCAATGCCCTGATTTTGTAATAAACATCAATAACACCGCCGTAGTTGGCCGGAAAAGGGATGTCGAAGGAGATGATATGCAGGTGCGTGTCGCGTCTCCCGTCTCCGCCCGAAAGGATATTCGTCAGCTTTGATTCTTCCCTTTCCCAGCATAGTTCCTCTGCAGCTCTCACGAGGTTGTGTTTGTAAAATGTCAGTTTTTCCCTGTCGGCAAGCATCGAGTCCATCCGGGTAGCCAGCAATTCAGGATCGTGACTTTCGATAAACTCTCCGATCTGGTATTGATCAACAATGGACTTCATTTCAGGCAACGGTGAAACCAAAACGGGCACCCCGGCCTGAATGTAATCGAGAAATTTATTGGGCAGGCAATAGTGGTAATTGAGGCTCACATCCTTTTCGATAGAGAGGCCAAGGTCGGCCATTAACGTAACCGCGTGTAACTCCTGGAAAGGTACCTGTCCCAGAAACATCACCCTTTCAGAAAGTCCCTGTTCAACTGTGAAATCTTTCAGCGCTTCATATTTGTCTCCAATGCCTGCTATGACCAGCATGGCTTGGGTTTTCAGGTGTTTCATTGCCACGATTGCCTCCTCAAGCCCCCGGTCAACATTTACAGCTCCCTGATAAAGAATAATTTTGCAAGCCTGTGGAATGTGCAATGAAGCTTTATCCCGGGCGCCATCAGCCATTTTTCGATACGGCACATTTCTCACAACCTCAATACTATTGCCATACTCTTTTGAGTACAAATCAGCAACCGATTGGTTTACCGCAATTACGGCTTTTAGTCGCGGAAAGATGAAATCCTCTGTCCATTTCCAAATCCGGGTTACCATTTTTCTTCCATTGAGTTCGGGAACTCCCCGGAAATACTCATGACAGTCGTGGAGGTGACGGATTTGGGATTTCGGATTTGGGATTTCGGATTTGGGATTTGAGATGAAAGGATGTTTGATGAGGTTGGCAAGATAGTTTGCCGGCAATGTGTCGAGGTCGTTTGAAACAATCAAATCATAACGATGACTGATCAGGAAGAAAAACAACACGAAATTGTATTCCGCGTAAAAAAGCGGACCCTTGTCAAAAAGCAGTCTGAGCCGTTGCATTCGGTAGGAGCGGGGCATCAGGGTTTTGCTGTTTTTCATTCTTCGGCCAAGCAACAAAACATCGTAACCTGTTTTTTCCAGGGCTCTGCATGTCCGGTCGACCCGTTGGTCGGTGGTGAGGTCGTTGGTAACAGAGACGATGGTGAGGGGCATGAGAATACCGAATTATGAATACCGGGCAGTGAAGAAACAAAATTAGTTTTTTCTACCGGATTATCCGGTATTTCCTTTAATTTTGGATTTTCTCAACGCCATGCATCTCGACCAGAAAGTATCTCTTAAAGCCTTTAATACCTTCGGTATGGAGGTAGAAGCCCGCTATTTTGTTGAAGCAAAAACCCATTCAGAGGTTTTAACCCTGCTTAACTACCGCCACATGATTCATATGCCGATCCTGTTTCTGGGGGGAGGTAGCAATGTGCTTCTCACACGGAATTTTGCCGGCATCGTCATCAGGATCAACTCGAAGGGAATTGCCACAAAGGAACTCGATGCCGGTCATGTGCTGGTAACAGCCGAAGCAGGTGAGAACTGGGATGATTTTGTTGGCTATTGTGTGAATAACGGCTGGGCGGGGTTGGAAAATCTCTCCCTGATTCCGGGTACTGTCGGGGCTGCACCCATCCAGAACATCGGCGCTTATGGCGTGGAAGTGCAGGATGTTATTGACGCGGTTCAGATTGTTGAGATCGACTCAGGCAAACAAAAGCGACTCTCCAATGCCGATTGTGAGTTTGGATATCGTGACAGTGTATTTAAAAGGGCACTCAAAGGAAAGGTTATTGTTTTGAATGTGACGTTCAGGTTGACGAAGGTTGATGGGTTACAGGGTCACAAAGTTACAGAGTTGCAGAGGAGCAGGGATGGAAAGAAGAGTTTTCTTCAGCTTGATTATGGGGATATTCGGGGTGAACTGCAGCAGTTGGGTGTGACTGAGCCCACCGTTAAGGATGTCAGGGAGGCGGTTTGCAACATTCGACGCCGTAAGCTTCCCGATCCTGCTGTAGTTGGAAATGCCGGCAGCTTTTTTAAAAATCCTTTGATCGGCCAGGCGGCGATGATCGCCTTGCAGAAGAGTTTTCCGGATATTCCGGTTTACCCTCAGGGAAATGTGAAAAACACTGGTTCCTCAAAAAATGCACATCCCGATGGCAATGATTTCGCTGGTCAGTCGAGTGCTGATGCGTTTGTAAAGATTCCCGCTGCATGGCTTATTGAGCAATGTGGATGGAAAGGTTACAGAGCGGGGGATGCCGGCGTTCATCCGAATCAACCGCTGGTGCTTGTAAATTATGGCAATGCCACCGGTACGCAAATTCTTGAGCTGGCCGGAGAGATCACGGAGTCTGTCTTCAAAAAGTTTGGCATACAACTCGAAATCGAAGTGAATGTGATAGGCTGAGATGTTAATCGATTTAATATATGATGGTGGGTAACATGAAAAAGTATAGTACTTGTATCGTTTTACTCTTCATCTCATTGGTTTCTTTCGGACAACTACAGGTTGGAGTTAAAGGCGGGTACGACTATTTTTGGTTTACACACGCTGATGAAAGCCCTTATCCTGTTCATTACAGTTATCCCGACAATTCATTTATGTTTGCCGTATCTGTCAGACAACGGTCTGCGCATGTATTCAATCTGGGGGTTGAAGTACAATATGTGAATCGTTCATTTGGAGTTCAGTCGCGTTGGGGAGGCCACGGAGGTGGCACCGATGTGGTTTTCGATTATAATGTTGGTAGCCTCGTTTTGCAAATACAACCGCAATTTGTATTGGGTTCAAAGTTTAAATTTTTCATTTATCCTGGAATTTATGTTGGAACGTTGCTGCATTCATCCCTGGCCGGAACATCACATTCCTGGAAAATCGGGTTTCCGCCCTATTTCAAAACAGATACGTTAAACGGCAACGCAAAAGGCCATTATCCCTCCCTCGAATTTGGTTTATCACCTGGTTTTGGCATCGAATTTCCGGTATATAAAAATCTGAATCTTGTGTTTGAATACAATTTCACCATGAACATCACCTCTGTTGGGGGAGCCTGGGGCTCAGACAATACCAAAATGTTGAATATGAGTTTTGAAGTTGGACTGGCATATCAATTAATATCGGGGTTGTGAGTATATAACTATTATAAAGTTTTGCACAAGCAGAGAAAAACCAACGACAGTGGTAATTTTGCTACAAAAAGACAAGAAAAAATGAACAGCCCACGCGTCAGCCACGAGATGATATGAAAAAAGATATAACAACGTAAAATGAAAACCAACGGGCATTGCCCCGTATGGGGCAACATATCGGTAGAAAGCAACATGTCTGATGTATGTTCCGCCCCGGCCAGGGCGGGCGATTCGTTCATTTATATCTTATTCTACCGAGCTTGCGCACCTAACGGCGCGGGCGATTCGTTCATTTATATCTTATTCTACCGAGCTTGCGCACCTAACGGGGCGGGCGATTCGTTCATGTATATCTTATTCTACCGGGCTTGCGCACCTAACGGCGCGGGCGATTCGTTCATGCATATCTTATTCTACTGAGCTTACGCACCTAACGGCGCGGGCGGTTCGTTCATATATATCCTATTCTACCGAGCTTGCGCATGTAGTGGTGCGGGCGATTCGTCTCTCTGGATTAACGAAAATGCACCATTTGCAGAATGAGAAACCGTTACAGATTACGGAAAATTAGAAAAACTGAATGCTGAAATTCTTGCGAAATATAACCGTGGTTAATAGAAAGCCAAACAATACCAGTATGAAAAGATTTTTTTACCTCTTAATTTTTTGTATGACTTGTTGCTCTGCCACACAGAAAAGTCAGGCGCAGTTTTCATTGGGTTTTTCGGCGGGTCCGCAGTTTGGGTACTGGTATATTACCCACACCGAAGGAAAAAGCGATGTAAAACCCGGTTGGGGATTTAATGCCGGGCTGCTGATGGGATCGGGGGATGACCATTTGATGTCATTTCGCGGGATGCTCAACTATTCGCTTCAGAATGCTGAAATTGAATTGAAATATCTTTCCGGCGGAATTGATGGCGGGCACCTGGAGGGATCGTACTGGTTGTCGAATATTGTGTTTTCGCCACAACTGAGCTGCAATATTTTAAGAAAGAAAAACATGTTTATTGCTCTTGGCCCGTTTATTCAATACATGGTTCACGCCACAGGAAAAGGCACATACTCCGATGGATATTGGGGAAGCACGACATTCACCGGAGATGAGGTGATTTCAGCCTCTTCCATTTTCAATGCATTTAACTGGGGTGGCGGATTGTCGTTTGGCTTTCAGAAAATCAGCATCGGCAAGGTGAACCTGAGTGTCGAATTGAGGGAACTGCTAACGGTTCAAAGTCTGCTGAAGGAGAATCTCACCAATGCAGAATGGTTGTCGGGAACGACCTCATTAACGGTTGGCATTGAGCTTTACCGGGGAAAATAGCATCATTCGGTACGAAGTG
>DYQT01000499.1 GCA_020719165.1 Draconibacterium orientale
AGGCCAAGAATTACATAAAAGAAATTCGTTAGTCTTTTTTGAAATGGTAGCATATCCTTTTTTGTTTAAGTTATTTGAATGATTTTTTCCAATTCTGTTATTGAATTACAAATCTGGCAACAACGCCTTTATCCGTCAATAATAAATATAATCCCGGAGAAAATCCGGAAACATCCAGTCTGTCAGTGTCCGAGTGATGGCTGATTATTTGTCCGAAACCATTAAACAGAGTGAAATCAACTGTTTTGCTCAAATATATAAAATCTCCGGTTGTTGGGTTTGGGAAAACGATCAATTGATTTTTATTGATTACCTGTTCCACCACAACGCTCAATTCGTTGCTTATTCCTGGAGTTGGATGCTCGTAAAAAATCCAGTCTTCACCACCGTCAGGGTCACGGCCATAAGATATATCGGTTTGCTGTTGGTCAAAAATTACCTGGTCAATCAACGCAAAACCATTGGCCTCGCTGTCGAAAAGGCCAATTTCCTCGCCATCCTTCGATAGTTTGAAATTGGTGTGAAATATACCCTGCCCGCCATCTTCGTCAGCCCAGAAAACCAGGTATTCGCCAGGCTGAATGGCATAATCGGGGCATGGCCATTTTGAAGGATTGTCGAGATTATCCGTCAGGAATTTATCGCCCAACCAAACTGGTTCATCGCCACCATTATAAATTTCAAACCAATCGTCGAATTCGCCACTTTCGTCAGCTATCGTGGTAGCATTGTCGGCCATCAACTCATTAATGAACAACATCGAGGGATCGCCTGCAAAAATATAAACGCTTTCGGGTGACAAAGGATCAACAGAAACTTTTCCGGTGTTGTCAGTTGCCTGAACCTGTGCTGCCAGAAGGGTTGGATCAGGGAAACCATCTTCAAAAATATAGCCGTAAACCAGGTCGCCGGCAGCGCCATCTCCATGCAATCCATCATCATACATGGTTAATGGTTCCTGCGAAATATAGTTGAGTGAATAAATGAGTTTCACATTCATCGCCGGATTGTCATCTTCTGCAAAAATATTAATGATTACAGGTTGGTTGGGTCCGGAATGTATAATGTTGAAATACTTCAGAACAGGATAAATATCGTTAACAATCA
>DYQT01000235.1 GCA_020719165.1 Draconibacterium orientale
GTCATCAAGCTATGTGTTGGAAAAGTAAAAAAATATTCTCGCTGAATCGCTGAAATTGGAGAGTTAGTTTGCCCACTTCCCGATAAATCGCTAAGTTTGCACCCCTAAACTACAACCATGCTCAAACAACTTATTGCACGGCAAATGGTGAAGCGAACCAAAAGCCGCCAATTCCCTGTTGATTATCTTGAACAGAAACATGTTGACCAGGCTCAGCCCTACCCCAACGACAGTTCCTACTTCTACGGCGGAGATAAGGAAGGCAATGCCTTTATCACCCGCATGGCTTTCCGCGAACCAAAACGTTCAAACGAATACTGGTTTGATTTTTTCCTGAAAGATCTGGGATATTTCGGACTCACCACCTCCCCCGGACCGGAAGGCGCCGGGTTTCAGCAGGGTACACTGAAATGGGAACCCATCGAAATCGGGAAAATCTGGCGCGTGACCTTCGAAGGAACAGTGCATGACCGGGATGGCAAACCACACCGTTGTATTACCAACCTTGTTTTTACCGGCGATCATGCGGTGTACGATTTTGCCAAGAGTTCCGATCATTCTGCCATTGCAAAGGCCATTGCATCTGAAAAATGGACCAAACAGTTCTTTCATGCCATGAAAGATACCCACCAGGTTCATTATGAACAAACAGGAACATTTAAAGGAACCATCATCCTCGATGGAAAAACCATTCAGCTTGACATGATGGGTTCCCGCGACCACTCGTTCGGTTCGCGCAACTGGCATACCTGGGACCGTCACTACTGGATTACCGGCGTTTCAGATGCAGGCATGCATTGGACAGTGACAACCATTAAGTGGCAATTCCTGGGTCGCCTTACAGCCGGTTTTATCACTGCCCCGGATGGCACTACCGATGCAATTATTGAATGTACCGACCTGGAAACCGTTTCAAAAGAACAACTTCTGCCCAATCACGGCTTTATTGAGATCAAAACCCGCAGCGGAAAAACACACAAAATGGAGTTCTGGCGCCATGGAGAATTTCCCTATCTGCACGATGGCAAATACATGATGCGCGAAGGCATCGGCACCTATAAGTTTGATGGTGTTGATGGCGTTGGAATGGTTGAATTCGGGTTTCATGCAGATAAATACAAACTTATTCCCTGATTGATTAAAATGAGCCACGGTCAAAAAGTAACCACTTAGGCACTTAGAACACTAAGAATCACTGAGATAAAAAACAGGCAGTATTCATCATACAAACCCCTTAGTGTTTCTATGTGTTCTTAGTGCCTCAGTGGTAAAAGAAATCCTGCCAATAATGATGCAATGGTTGCAGGCGACAACATTATGGTAAAATTCCTCCACGAAATAAAAGATTCTGCTGTCGGTGGCAAAGCCCGCGGATTGAAAATATTGTTAGATCTCGGCATGCAGGTACCGGATGCCTTTGTGTTGATTCATCCGAAGGTTGAAACACTCAATGATGAACTGGTCAGGAAGCATCTTGCTGTGCTGGGTGATGGCCCAAAAGCAGTACGTTCCTCCGCCGTTAGTGAAGATGGCCATGCTGCTTCATTCGCCGGTCAATTCGAAACTTTTCTCGACCTCCATACATATGATGAAATCAAAGCAGCCATTGTTAAGTGTATCGAAGCAGCCGATGCCGACCGGGTAAAATCATATTCGGGAAATATGCTTTCGGAGGCTGACCTGCGCATCTCTGTCATCCTGCAAAACATGGTTGATGCCCGTGTGGCCGGAGTGGTTTTTTCTGCAAATCCGGTAAATAACCGGCGCGACAAGATCGTTGTTGATGCAGTTGCCGGCAAAGGCGAGGCCCTTGTAAGCGGAAAAAAGGATGCACATCATTATGAAATCTTCCGGAGTGGATCCAATATCGGATCGGAGGTTGGAAAAAACAGCCATCTTCTCGATGAATTGAATCTTCGTGCGATCCTTGACGGCACTTTGCAGGCTGAAAAATTCTATGGGAAACCGGTCGATCTTGAATGGGCCATCGACCATGAAGGAGTGTTGCACTGGCTTCAGGTACGACCTGTTACCACCCTCGACGAAGTTCACTACAATGAACTGGATACGGTGAAAGGAGCAAGTTCAGAAATCTGGACCCTCGGGAACATTGGCGAGATGATGCCCGGTGTGGCGACTCCCCTCACCTATTCCGTCAGCGCTGAGGCGATTGACTACGGCATGACGATCCTCGCATCGCGCACAGGCGCCTTCAAACTTGAAAACCGCACCACGCCAAGGTATATTCAGATGTTTTACAACAGGTTGTTCATCAACATGAGCAACATGATGGATTATCCCAAAAATGTATGGCTCAACAAGGCCTCTGATGTCCAGTTTGCGCTCAGTGGAAAAGTATTTCCAGGTATCGAAGCCAAACCTGAAGTGATGCTCCCAAAAAGAGTTATGAACTTCTTCCGGCAGATGCGAAACACATCTCAGGCTGCAAAACATCTGGAGGAATTGAAAAAACTTGCAGCCGGATTTACCTTCAACACCACCGGATCGATAAACCAGATTCATGAAAATCTTCAAAAAGCGATTCTGCCCTTGGGCATCGGGTTCGGTCATCACCTGAGCACCTCTGCCCAGTCGGGTACCCTTTATTCGGCATTTATGCGCATCATGACCGGCGACAAGCGACCTCCAAATGCCGGTGACCACCATATCGCCACCATGCTGTTGCTGAATATCCCTGAAATCGAAAGCGCCGATGCTGTTAAATCGCTTGAACGATTTGCAACACTTATCCGCGGTGAAAAAAGATTTGCCGACCGCTTTGCTCATGCACTTCCTGCCGAAGCCCTGAGAATATTGCAGAAAGATGCGCCACCCGAAATCTCGCGGCAATTCAAACTTTTCATTGAGCGGCATGGTCACCGCTGTGTTCGTGAATCGGAACTCCGCGAAAAAACCTGGGAAGAAAACCCTCAGCTCCTCATCCAAACCCTTCAAACCCGCGTGAGGATCGGAGAAGTTAAACATGTGCGACACGATATTCCCGGTGAGATCAGGGAGGTTCTGAGTTATCTCCCTCTGTGGAAACGCTTGATCCTGATGTCGATGATTCCTGCTGCCCGAAAAGCTGTTGCACGGAGGGAGATATCCAAAGCCCTGTCGATAAAGATGGTCAGCACCGTGCGAAAAGGCTACCGGGTACTGGCTGAAAAAATGGTGGACGCCGGGTTACTCGATGACGCAGATCAGATTTATTTTCTGACCCATGATGAGATCGGCCAATTGATAAACGATCAAAGCCCGATGTGGAAAAAAATAGCAGATAAACGCCGGAAAATTCTTCCGGAACTCGACAACCTTGTTTTTGAGGAGATAAGTTTCGGGATTCCCGAACCGCTGGAACAGGAGGCAGCGATTATAATCACCGAAGGACAACTCAGGGGAATCCCTGTCAGCAGCGGGGTGATCGAAGGTCGTGCACGCATCATCCACTCCCTCAATGATGCAGAGCAACTTGAGGAGGGCGAAATCATGATTGCCTCTTTTACCGACATTGGCTGGACCCCCTATTTCAGCATCATCGGCGGGTTGATCACCGAAATTGGCAGCCCGCTCTCACATGGCGCGGTGGTTGCCCGCGAATACGGCATCCCGGCTGTGGTGGGAGCCAAAGGAGCAAAGAAGTTTATCGCCAATGGCGATCTTATCAGGCTCGATGGCAACCGGGGAATTATAGCGAAGCTATAAATACGCGGATGAATAGTCGACTTTGAGCAAAAATGCAAATTTGCTTCTAAACGCGATGGCTAAAATGCCTTGAATAAGTCACCCATGTAATGTTTCAGGTTGTACTTATATGTTGTATTTAATGCCCGTTCAAGGCAAATGAATTTCTTGTCTGTGTGCTTTTTAAAGTATTCAACCGTCTCAGAATCAAGAGAAACATCGATACAAATCAATGTTTCTTTTATGCCGTCTGTTGCTAAAAATATTTCGTTTTTCTTAAACTGCTCCTGCTTATCAGTTTTATAGTTTAGCTGAAATCCATTCTTCAATAAAATCTCCGTCAATAGTTCGTCACGGTTGAAAGCAGTGACCAATTGAGCCTCTTTGTCGGCAATGTATTTTTTGAGCAACGTGATATTTTCTTCGTCTGTTTTGTCAACATCCGGAGCCCATTCAACCCTTGGAAAATTTGATTTTACCAATTTAAAAACCTTAAAGCCCAAACCTTTAAATACATCGTCTGGTTGTTCAGCGGTAAACAGGTCTGGTTGTTGCTTTCTCTTTTCTTCTATCAGTTTTTCAACCACTCTTTTATTGCGTTCAATGGTGATGTCGCTTATTTTTTTATAGCCTGCTTTGTAGGCTTCGCTTTCTTCGTCTGTAGGTTCGGGTATTTGAACCAAGATAAATTTACGGCTTCCATTATCTTCTAAGTTCAGTTCATTTATTGCATGTCCAGTTGTCCCTGAACCTGAAAAGAAGTCCATAATAATATCACCTCCGTTTACAGAAAGTTCTGCAATTTTTTTCAGCAATCTAACTGGTTTAGGTGTATCAAAATACTGTTCGCCATTAAATATTTTTCTGCATTCTTGGGCTGCTTCTTGATTATGACCTACATCCTTGTGGTACCAAATAGTTAAAGGAGTAATGCCATCTTTAACCTCACTCAGGAAGCGTTTAAGTCTGGGAACATTTTCACCATTTTCACCAAACCAAACTCGTTTATCATCAATTAATTCCTGAAATTTTTCTTTAGAAAATCGCCAGCAAATACCTTTTGGTGGATTTACTTTTCTGCCAGAAGGAGTTGTTATTTCATAATCGTATTGAGCACTGTAAGTCTTTACAGTCATATCTCCTGACACCCATTCGCCACGCGAATCATTGTCGGGATTTTTATACCTTGCTAAAGCACCTTCGCTTCTATCAAGTAAGAAAGGACGATAAATTTCTTTATTCTTTGCATAACAAATAATATGGTCGTGATTAGCAGAAAACCACTTTGCATCATTTGACGGTGCAAACTTCTTCTCCCAAATAATGTTAGAAACAAAGTTTTCTTCAC
>DYQT01000500.1 GCA_020719165.1 Draconibacterium orientale
CAAATCGTTTCTCCAACAAACGCATGACCAATTTTTGTTCGCCTTCTTGTCTGCCTTCCTGTCTGCCTTCCAATAAACCTTCATTTTTTCCCATTTGGTAGATTTCTTGACCGGCACGGCTGTCCATTAAATTCAGGTTTAACATGCTGATTACCTCTTGATGACTGAGTTTTCGGAATCGGTTGAGTAACAGTAGCCCTATGATGTTTAGCGCTTCTGTCAGTTGTTCATTTGCTGGGTAAATTTCCTCTATTTGGTGACGCCAATTGATTACTTTTTGTTGCAGTTGAGTTGGGTTGGTGTGAGATGAGATGGTGAATGGTGCCAATACAATCAGTCTTGGATCGGCTGCCAGTAATTCGGCTTCGTTGTATTCGGTCAATACCAATTCTTGAATTAGACCGGTGATGGTGTTTAAGGGCGTTAATAATTCACCCAAACTGAGGGCTGCGGTTTGATAATTTTTGTCAGTGTAGACAATAATTCCTTGTACAGGTTTGTCGTCTCGGCTGGTCAGGCAGATTTGTAGCATGTTGTTTAGGGTGCGGTATCGGATGTATTTGTCCGAATAACCTTGGAATTCAAGGGTGACTCGTGTATTCCCTTCTAAAATTGGAATTCCTTCAATGTCTGGGCGTTGCAGTTGTTTCTTTTTGAATTCAATGGCACGAAATTCGTAGGAATCAGCGGATTCTGGCGGGAATCCAGCCAGTTTAAGCAATCCGGCACCACTGAGTTGCATCAGGTGTAGAAAGGTTTCGTCAGTGCCTCGCAATTGCCCTGGAAATTTTTCGGTCATCAGGGTGTCCTGTCGTTGTGGTGGAATTTTTGGGTCCCTTCTTCTAAAGAAAGAAGGGACTGGAGGGAAATCATCCTTTGAAAATGTCTTCCAGGCTGTTAGCATTCAACAATTGGACACTCCAGCGATCCAGTTCAGCTGGGCTGGCATTCTCAAGGCGATTTTTCACCGATGTGGGTAATTTCCCAAATCGTTTCTCCAACAAACGCATGACCAATTTTTGTTCGCCTTCTTGTCTGCCCTTTTGTTCGCCTTCCTGTCTGCCTTCCAATAAACCTTCATTTTTTCCCATTTGGTAGATTTCT
>DYQT01000236.1 GCA_020719165.1 Draconibacterium orientale
TCTAACATCTTTAATTCCTGTTGACGGTTTTTCAATCCGAGGGTGAGGAGTACCATAATTCCCGCAATGATACCGACCACCATGTAGGCGGTACCGTAGCCCTTCACGCCGAGAATTGCCATGCCAACCCAGTCAAATGGGCGGGTGGAGGCGGGGCGACTGACGGGCAGCACCTGCCAGCCCAGAATGACAACAATTAGCGCAATAGGCAGGTTGATGATGAACAGCCATTCCCAACCAGCAAATGCCAAAATAACACCGCCGAGGATCGGCCCAATCATAAAAGCGAGGCCAAAAACCGCACCGATGAGGCCCAATGCGCCACCGCGTTTTTCAGGGGGAAAGGTATCGCCGATGACGGCGCTGGCGACGGGGAAGATTCCACCCGCGCCGAAACCTTGCAGGGCGCGCCCGACCAATAACATGGCAAACAGGTTGGCAGGCGAAAGCGCCACGATCAGCGAACCCAGCGCAAAGAGAAGTACATCCAGCGTGTAAATGGAACGGCGACCATAGGTGTCGGATAATTTTGCCATCAACGGGGTGCCGATTAAATTGAAAAGGACGTAGACTGTGAACGTCCAAGTCAGGATGCGATCACCAATCCCAAAAAAGGCTTGAATTGAGGGCAAGGCGGGAGCGATGATTGCAATATCCAGTGCGCCCATCAGAACACCCAAAAAGAGTACCAGTAACACTTTGTTGCGGGTTTTTTCATCCATGTTTATTTTTCTTTTCCTTGATTTAGCTATTTCCTTACGTGATCGAACTTACTTACCGCTCAGTAAGTTGATAATATCAAGACCATCCAGCGCTGTCAAGTTTGGGGGTGTAAGAATTGCGTATGAACATCTGGTTGTGGAGCCTGGCAGGCTGTTAAGTAATTGCATTGCGATTGTTGTAGCGCTCATCAAACATCAAGAGTTCGATCTGTTTTTCCACCAGTTCGTTGATGGTATGTTCCAGGCTTCCAGGCGCGAGCTGGTTTTCCGGGGAAATGGGGAGAATCATCATCTGATCATAGTTGCAGGGTTTGAATTTTGCTATAGGAGTACATCTACCTTATAAATCCCTTTTCTTTAAGGTAAATTCACCCCCTTTTCGACAGTTTCAGCGGTTTGCGTTGCAAGCCGTGAGGCGCTCAGATACAGCTTGACGCTGCAAAACAATGCTGGCAGCAGCTCCTGGGACGGGGACGGTCTATCTAGTCATAACGGCCTTGCAGCAAGGCGTGGAAGTTGCAAGAGACGCAGGTGAAAGCCCAATTTAGACCACAAAGACCCAGAAAGCCGGGAATTTTTAATCGGTTTTCTTTGGGTCTTGGTGATGTGTATTTACAACGCTCTGCCGTTTTAGCGGCTGTCAGTCCTTTTTTGGAGGCTTTACCGGTGAGTAATCACCAGTATTTCTGTTGTTATCTGGTCTCCTGACAACTATACTTATACTATTCGAGGTCACTATGGAAAAATTACCTGAAAAATTTAAAAAGCTGCTTCAAAACTATATTTCAAGCATCCTTGGGGTGCTGGTGGTCATTTTTTTTATCTGGTATCTTTTCCAAAACCAGGAGATCCTTGTTCATCTGAAAAATATCAGTTGGAAGCATATTCTTTGGATCATTTTGCTGGAGATGGCATCTTTTTTAATCAACAGCCTGCTGGATTGGTTAATGATTAACCGCCTAAATGGCAGGGTTAGTTTTTGGGATTGCTACCTGTTGGGATATGCCAATAATTTTCTGAATAAAATCCTGCCCACCATTGGAGGGGGGGCTGCTTTTCGGGCAGCTTTTTTGAAGAAGAAGTACAATTTCCCACTGACAAGATTTGTTTCTTCTGTTGGCGGGCTATATGTCATCAGCTTTTTTTCCACATCACTGGTTGGTTTATTTTGTCTGGGATGGATTTACTTAAACTCTCGGGCTTTTAGCAGTCTGATAGCGCTTGCTTTTTTAGGGATAATTTCTTTTTGCCTGTTTATCATCCTGTTTTCGCCACACATTTCTAAAAACGACAATAGCATTACCAGAGTATTAAACAGTATTTTTATTGGTTGGCAGGTTATCAAAAGTGAACCGAGATATGTTTTCATCTATGCTTTTTTGTCCATGACCTTTTTGCTTTTATCCACTTTACAGATAATCGCCAGCTACCAGGCACTGAGCATCGAAACGAGTTTTGTCCCCATGTTATTACTATCCACTCTAGGAATTATCCAAGCTTTCCTGAATTTCACGCCGGATGGAATCGGTGTAAGAGAAGGGATATTTATCTTTACTTCAAATCTTGTGCAAGTACCGGGGGATGTTCTGGTGCTTGGTTCGCTTGTCTTACGCGGGATTTCATTCTTTACAACGTTTATTTTAGGTGGAATTAGTTATGTTTTCCTGACAAATAAACTAAAAGGAATGTTTAATGCGAAGTCTCACTCAGATTAATTTTTTTAACGATATGAGATTTTACTAATGGCCTTGATAAACAACGTCCTGATCATGCCAAAATAAAATGCAAGAATACACAATGGCATCATATACATGATGATATAAAATTCACGAAGGGTATTGGACAGGAATAGCGCTATCACAATATCCACACCGATGAGAATTAATAGCTTGATATAAAAAGCAACCGGGATAAAAATTAGACCGATCAAGATTCCCAACAACATCAACATGGGAAACACGATTACCAACCAGAAAAACTTTTGTCTGGGATGCAGATAATAATCAATAAACGACGCCGCGACATAAATCGCAAGATGTTCCAAACCGGACAGGAAGGATTTCCTATAAAAATTGATAACTTTTACTTCGGGATCAAGGCAGGCTGGGGTATGTTCCACAATGGCCCTAATTAATTTTGTGTCATCCGAAGAATCTTTTCCCATTTCGATGGGCAATAACTCTAATTCTTCGTAGGTTCGAAATAAAACATCTTTTTCAACATACATCACAGTGGTGCCTTTAGGAAGTGAATCAAAACTTTCAGAATTGAGTTCAATTTTTTTTGTTGAACTGGCATAATATTGTGAGAAAATTTTTCGCCGCATGGAAATATAAAATATTTCAAAGGGACCAGGCATTTTTTCACTCATCACCCTGCCGATAATGAATTTATTCGTAGAATGGTGAATAGCGGTTAAAATATTCTCATCAACTAGGCAGCGCGAATCAACAAATAATATATTAGGGTGGATGGCTTTTTCTGCACCGATTTTGCGCGCAGCATAACGTCCCACATTTTCTTTCAATTCAACGACGCGGACAGATGGGAATTCCTTAACCACAGCAACAGTCCCATCGGTACATCCATCACATATCACACTAATCTCAATATCATCTTTAGGATAATTCACCCGCTCGATGCTCTCCAACAGGCCTCGGATAAAGTATTCCTCGTTATAAACTGGAATGACGATCGAAATTTTCTTCACGGATACTCCTGTATTTGGGGATGCCAGTATTTCACTCTAAGCTCGTGATGGTTTCGACGATTCTTTGGGACGGTTGGTAGAATCCCAAGATTGGTTGTTTGCGGTATTGGGGTGGGTTTTCTGTAAAACTACGGATAATGGCGGGGTCGAACCTTGAAATCACAATATTCTGCCCCAAGCCTTCGCGCCTTTCGGATTCGTTTCGGAAAAGCAGGGTCGGCACACCCAAGTAGGAAAGTTCCTCCTGGTTCGAGCCGCCGTCGGTGATAACAAACTCAGCCTTGCTACACAGGTTGATCCAGTCGATGAAGCCGAAGCGTTCGTGCAGGGTGATGTTGGCGTGTGCGCTCAATCGGTCAAACAGCCCCAGGGCGCGCAAGCGTTCGCGGGTGGCCGGGTGCAAGGTAAAAACCAGGTGATGGGTTTTAGCGATTTCTTCGAGTATCGGGATAATCACGCTTGTAAAACGCGCTGTAAATATATTTTCAAAGCGGTGAATGGAAACCATCACAAAGGGCGAAGCTGCGAAGGCAAAATGCTCTTTTTGAGGGTATTCCAGCGCGTAGCGCACCCCATCGAGCATGGTATTCGCGCCCATATTTATTTTTTTGCCTTTATAGCTTTTTAAATTGTTAACCGCCCACTCATCGGCACAAAAATAAATGTCTGTCAGGCTGAAGGTGATTAGGCGACTAAGTTCTTCAGGGAAGGGGCTGAACAAGTTGAAGGAACGGCAGCCCGATTCGATGTGACCAACCCGGCAGTGGGCGCGTTTTCCCATCAATGCCGCCAGCCAGGCCGTAAAAGTATCCCCATGCGTTAGAACAATGCCCGGTTCGTGGATGTAAAACCTGGACTGAAACAGAACTTTGATGAAGATCGACAGGAACCAGCGCACGAAAGAACTCTTAGTGTTGGCCTCACCCTCGCCATACATGACCCAGTCTGGCCCTGGCAGATTGTAGATTTGCAGAATCTCATCAATGTTTTCGCGGTGCTGGGCAGTGTAAATGAGGGTATAGGCTTTGCCCTGGGCGCGCATAGCGTGCATCACCGGGGCGACTTTGATAAATTGTGCCCTTGTGCCCAACACAAAATAGATTGGTGGATTATTTTTCATAGCGAATTTTCTTAAGTTCGTATAATACCTTATCTTGGTTGACGCGCAACCGATTAAGCATATCTGCAATCAGCGCAATAATGAGCACCAGCATCCCAAGAATGATAAAACCCAGTCCAATAAAACCAGTATTTTTATAGGGTGAAAAAGTTCCAGTGAACGAATAAAATCCCATCAGAAAGATCACAAATGCGCTGCCGATCAGCAAAAAGCCAACTCCCAGGCTCCCAAATATCCTTAAAGGGCGATAGTCCAGCAGGACTCGCAAAATAATGCGGCTGGTTTGAATGGCATAATGAAGAATGGAAGCCGCCACCCGCGACTTTCGGTCTGGGAAATATCTAATCTGGACCGGATATTCTTCCACCCGCAACCCCTGAAATAGCAACGAAAGGATGGTTTCATGGGTATAGGTGAATTCTGCAAAGATATTCAGGCGCAGCAAGGCT
>DYQT01000237.1 GCA_020719165.1 Draconibacterium orientale
ATATCATGTTGGCGCTCATTAACCTCATAACCCCGGTAAGGGTATCGCAGGAGCATGAAAAAGCCGGACTGGATGTAGCTCTTCATGGAGAGAGAGCCTACGACGAAGGAACTTTATAATATTTTCAGCATTGGAATTAAAAACCCCTCTTCAAAGCCTGTGGGCTTTGAAGAGGGGTTTATTTCAATACCTGTAATATCACCGGACCCAAACCCTGGATTGCATTTTTACTTACAAACTCTTTTGCACCAGCCTGAATACATTCATTTCTGATCGCATCGCTGGTTGAACCGGTAACCACGATAAACGGAGTTTGAGGAGAAAAGCTTTTGGTGAGGTTAAGGGCCGAAAGCCAGTCAAAACCAGGAATACTAAAATCAGAAATGATGATATCCGGTTTAAATTCCGCCAAGGCTGCCAAAAAAGATTCCTTATCTTCAACAACCAGAAATTCACAAGGGTCAAGTACCTTTTTAACTTCTCTCTTAACCAGGTAGGCATCGGAGGGAAGATCTTCTATTTGTAAAACTCGATACATGCTTTTCAATAAATAAAAACTACGTTTTAAATCGCCATAGCGGTAAAACTTAACACCACGGATGGTTTTTTCACAAGGCTAATATACGCCAAATTTATAAGAAATTACAGGTTATTATCAATAGCATGGTTAATTTTGTCAGGAATATTCATCCGGTACTTATATACACGCAATAATTTGGTCATGAAACAATTTACAACCATTTCATCACTAACAACTTACCTTGAAGAGCCAATCAGCAAAGGACTCACTATCGGATTTGTACCCACCATGGGCGCCTTACACCCCGGGCATCTCAACCTTGTGAAGCGTTCGAAACTGGAAAATGACCTGACAGTATGCAGCATATTTGTGAATCCGATTCAGTTCAACAATGCCTCCGATCTCGCTCAATACCCCCGAACACTTGAATTGGATTTAAAACTGCTGGAGAATATCCGTTGCGACGTGGTTTTCACTCCCGAAGGAACAGAGATGTATCCTGAGGGACAAGAAAATACACTTGATATCGACTTTGGGACGCTGGATAAAGTGATGGAAGGGAAATTTCGTCCAGGCCATTTTAAAGGTGTAGCCATTGTTGTGGAGAAATTGCTTTCTATTGTAAAACCCTCAAGGGCATATTTCGGGAAAAAAGATTACCAACAGCTGGCAATTATCAAATTTATGGTTGACAAAACAGGTATGCCCGTTAAAATAGTCCCATGCGAAACAATCAGGGAACCCGACGGACTTGCGATGAGTTCACGCAATGTAAGGCTTACCGCTGCGGAACGGAACCTGGCCCCATCCATATATCAGGCGCTTGTTGCTGTAAAAGAACAAGCCGGGCAACAGCCAATAGGCATATTGAAGGAGTGGGCAATTGATAAAATACAGGAGAATTCAGCCATGAAAATTGAATATTTCGAAATTGGTGACAAGGAAACCCTGATGCCGGTTGAAAATTGGGATCATCTCGATCGTTCGGTCGCATTCATTGCCCTATTTTTGGGTGACGTGAGACTGATCGACAATATTGAACTTTTTTCGTAATTTTGCAGCATGATGCAGATTCAAGTATTAAAATCGAAAATACATCGAGCCACTGTAACTGATGCCGACATCAACTATGTAGGCAGCATTACAATTGATGAAACATTGATGAATGCCGCAAATCTCATTGAAAATGAGAAAGTTCAGGTATTAAACATCAATAATGGAGAACGGATCGAAACCTATGTGATTAAAGGACAACCAGGTAGCGGCACAATCTGCTTAAATGGAGCTGCAGCTCGTAAATTCTTACCCAACGACCTTGTAATCATTGTCTCTTATGCCATTATGGATTTTGAGGAAGCCAAAATATTCAGCCCGACCATTGCTTTTGTGGATGACAAAAACCAATTGGTAATTGGTAAAAATATACTGTAATGGCCGAATTTACGATGGAAGAAACACCCAAAACAAACCGGGTAGCAACCTTTGTTAAATTTGCGATTTTCCTGGGACTGGGTCTGGTCATTATTTGGTTATCTCTGAGAGGTTTAACCCCTGATGAAAAAATTCAAATATTGCACTCATTCCGGATTGCAAATTACAACTGGGTGATTCTGACCATTGTGATGGGAATAACCAGCCACATTCTCCGCGCCTTGCGATGGAAATTATTTTTTGAACCTCTTGGCTATAATCCATCTTTAAAAAACACCTTTTTTGCGGTAATGGTTGGTTATTTCGCCAACATGGCATTTCCCCGACTGGGAGAGGTAACCAGATGTGGCATCCTGACACGTTATGAAAAGATTCCTTTTAACAAGTCATTCGGCACCGTTGTCACCGAGCGGGCCATCGACATGATCCTGTTTATCTTCCTTTTCTTTTTAATGATTTTCACACAAGCCAGTACAATTGGACACTTTCTCAACACCAATATCTATCCGAAACTGGCAGACAAATTTGAAAACCCGATCTTCAGCAGGGTTTTTATTTTTTCATCCATTTCACTGGGAATCATTTTCATTGCGCTGATTTATCTGTTGCGTAAAAAGATAGAAGCCTCTTCGATTTTTCACAAGGTCAAAAATCTGATCCTTGGATTCTGGGAAGGATTGAAGTCACTCAGTCAGATCAATAAACCGTGGCTGTTTGTTTTTTATTCCCTTACGATCTGGGCTTTGTATTTTTTCATGATCTATGTCTGTTTTTTCTGTTTCACCGATACAAGTTCACTCAGTCCGGGTGCTGGTTTGTCAGCTTTGGTGCTTGGAAGTGTCGGCATTATGGTCACTCCCGGTGGAATTGGGCTTTACCCTGCGATCATTCAGGAAACTATGCTGCTTTATGGTATTGTTCGTACAACCGGTTTGGCGCTGGGCTGGATCTCATGGACCGCCCAAACCAGCATGATTTTAGTGATCGGTGGAATTTCACTTATTTTACTTTCATTCAATAAACAAAAAGATGGAAAGGCTTAGCATAATAAAATCAAAAATTTACACCTGGGATCATCTCAGAAGGCAATTGGCCATATGGCGTTTCAAAGAAAATAAAATTGTCTTTTCCAATGGGTGTTTTGATGTGTTGCATCTTGGACATGTTGAATATCTGGCCAAGGCCCGCGATTTGGGTAGTATTTTAATTGTGGGACTCAATGCCGATGACTCTGTTCGCAGAATCAAAGGAGCACACCGCCCGGTAAACAATGAAGAAGCCCGCGCCATTACCCTTGCAGCCTTTTCGTTTGTTGATTGTGTTGTTCTATTCGGTGAAGATACCCCTCATGAACTAATCAGCCTTGTGCAGCCCGACATCCTTGTGAAAGGGAAAGATTATGATGGAAAAGAGATTGTTGGCAGCGATGTAGTAAAAGCACGCGGAGGTCAGGTGGTAACCATCGAACTAACCAAGGGGTATTCCACAACACATACCATTGAGCTGGCACAGAAAGTACATCTTTAAGGAGGTAAGGGTGAAGGACAAAACGTAACGTGACACGTGACACGTGACGTGACACGTGGCGGGTTAGGTGCGATAAAATCAGCCGAACAGTAGGTGTCTGTTTAAATTTGTTTTTAAATCTCGTTAGGGATTTCATATGGGTAGAAAAGCGGACATTGGTGCATTATTTCGTCCCGTACGGGACGAGATGGCTTTTCAAACATTCGACTTCTACCCATATCTTGTGCCTACGGCACAGGTTAATTCAAGAGATACAACTAAATTCAGAAATTTAAACAGGCTCTAAGCTAATCCTTATTTTTTGTGTTTGCCTTAAGCCAAATCTTATGTCAAAAATAAAAACAGCATTCTTTTGTCAGAATTGCGGCTCACAGGCTCCGAAATGGATGGGCAAATGCAATGCGTGTGGCGAATGGAACACCTTTGTGGAAGAGGTGATTCAGCGGGAGGAAAAGAGCACATTGAGCCCCGGTATGAGAGATATAAGGGCCGTTGTCCCGGTTCGCATTTCCGAAGTCACCTTCAGCCATGAAGCCAGAATCAACACTCACGATCAGGAGCTGAACCGGGTGTTGGGAGGTGGTTTGGTACCGGGTTCACTCACGCTGATTGGTGGCGAACCCGGCATTGGAAAATCAACCCTGATGTTGCAGGTGGCCCTGAAGTGTGCCGACCAAAAAATTCTCTATATCACAGGTGAGGAGAGTGACCAGCAGATCAGGATGCGTGCCGAGCGACTGGGAATCAACAACGACAACTGTTTCATTCTCACTGAAACCAACACACAAGGCATATTCCGGCATTTGGAAGCACTCAAACCGGGCATCGTCATTGCCGACTCCGTTCAAACCCTTCAAACCGACCTTATTGAGTCGTCGGCTGGCAGTGTATCCCAAATCAAAGAGTGTGCAGCCGAGATGCAAAAATATGCCAAACATACCAACACCCCGGTTTTTCTGATCGGGCACATTACCAAAGATGGCAGTCTCGCCGGCCCGAAAATCCTGGAGCATATGGTTGATACCGTGCTGCAATTCGAAGGCGACCGCAATTACGGGTATCGCATTCTCAGGTCGCTGAAAAACCGGTTTGGCTCAACTTCCGAATTGGGCATTTACGAAATGAATGATGCGGGCCTGCGGGAGGTATCCAATCCTTCAGAGATACTCCTGAGCCAGCGCGATGAAGCAGTAAGCGGCATTGCCATTGCCGCCATGATGGAGGGACAACGCTCCATGCTCATCGAAACCCAGGCATTGGTGAGTACCGCAGTATATGGTACCCCGCAACGTTCCACTACCGGATTTGATGCACGGCGTCTCAACATGTTGCTTGCCGTTCTTGAAAAGCGCAGCGGTTTCAAACTTGGGCATAAAGATGTATTTCTCAACATTGCAGGTGGCATTAAGGTCGACGACCCTGCCATCGATTTGGCAGTTGTTGCAGCTGTTCTTTCGTCAAATCAGGACTCCCCTGTCGATTCAAAAACCTGCTTTGCAGCCGAGGTGGGCCTGAGCG
>DYQT01000238.1 GCA_020719165.1 Draconibacterium orientale
AGAATTAAAAAATTCCATAAGGGAAAAAGGTATCATCCAGCCGATCACAGTGCGCCGGGTTGATGATCATTATGAATTAATAGCCGGTGAACGCCGCTTCCGGGCTTTGACCGAACTGCAGCATAAAAGCGTGCCGGCACATATTATTGAAGTGGACAATAAAGAAGATATGCTTGAACTGGCGATCATCGAGAATGTCCAGCGGGAAAAACTGAATCCTATCGAACTTGCCCAGGGTTACCAGCGGTTGATCGAAGAATGTAATCTGACCCAGGATGATGTTGCACAGAAAATTGGGAAAGACCGCACCACCATCACCAATTTTATCCGCCTGCTCAAACTGCCGGAGGTGATTAAGCGCAGTGTACAGAAGGGCGAATTATCTATGGGTCATGCCCGGACTCTTCTTGCAGTTGATGACCCGGAAATCCAGGAATTACTGTGGCAGAAAACTCTGAAATCACAGCTTTCTGTACGACAACTGGAAAAAATGGTCAAAGATGCAGAAAAACAGCCGGAACCGCAGGAACATGTTAAGCCAAAGCGCTCGGTTTTTATCCAGACCATTGAAGATGATCTCCGGGAGAAGTTTGGAACTAAAGTTAAAGTCCATTCCAAAAAAGAAGGCGGTAGTATTGAAATTGACTACTACTCGCCGGAAGATTTAAACCGGATTATCGAATTATTCGAAGGCGTGGGAACCGGAAACTGATGGCATTGCACAAAAGAAAAACAAGATTTATTAATTTCCTGATTGTTCCGGAAAACTCGGAACGGACCTGGAATTTTAATATCCGTTTAATTTTCCTTCAGGCCATCGGAGTTGTGGTGGCGGTGCTAATCGGATTGGTTATTTTAGGCGCTTCAACCTATTGGAAAGTTGCCGAACTGGCTTTGGACTATAACCGCCTGAACGAGGAGAATATCAAGCTGCGCAAAAGCCTTCAGAAAATGGATGAGCTTCGTGAAGACCTGGTACGTCTGCAGCAGTTTACTAAACAGATTCGTTCTTCCCTGAGCGGTTATGTGACCATTGAAAAGAACAGCTCTGCCGACACACTCAGTCTGGCCACGACCAGGCTGGCGGAACTTCCCATCGAGCAGCAGAAAACCATTTTTAATTCCATCCCGGCGCTTTTACCGGTCGATGGTTATATGACCCGTGGCTTTGAAACCAGTTCACTATTCCGTGATGCCCATGTAGGTGTGGATATTGTGGCCCCGGTTGGAACACCAATAAAAGCCAGTGCTGACGGAATTGTTGAATTTGCCGACTGGACGGCGGATGGTGGAAATATGGTTATTATCAAGCATGGTCATGGATTTTCCACTATTTACAAACACAACCTGCGGAACACTGTGGTACGCATGGAAAAAGTAGTGAAAGGGCAGGCAATTGCCCTGCTCGGCAATACCGGCCAGATTACTTCCGGCGCCCATGTTCATTTTGAAATCTGGCGTAATGGTATCCCGGTAAACCCAATATTTTATGTCGGCGAAATCAATAGAAAATAGAAACAAAAGGATTGTGTTATGTCATTTAAGGCAAATTCTTCCGAAGGAACATCCACGCAGATAAATTTCATAGGTAAGGGAACTGTGATTGAAGGCTCTATCCGGACAGAAAGCAGCCTGCGGATAGATGGTAAAGTTAAAGGTACTGTTATCTGCAAAAACACATTGACCATAGGTGAGCCGGGGATGGTTGAAGGCGACATTGAGGCGCAGAATGCTGTGATCAGTGGTCAGATTAAAGGTAAAGTCATTATTTCTGAAAAGGTCGTTCTGGAAAGTAAATCCAGCCTGATCGGAGACCTGAAATGCCGTAAGCTGATCATTGATGAAGGTGCTGTTTTTGACGGGTATGCCAGCATGGTCGAATCGTCACCTAAATCAGCCGCTGTAAATCCGGTAAAACCAGAGAATGCCTAAACCTGTCCGCCCGGAATTTAATCAGGCTTTCCGCAAAGCTTCGCCCTACCTTAATATGGGTTATGTACTGCTTGGAAGTATTGTTTTTTTTGGGTTCGTCGGAAACTGGATTGATCAGCGGTTGAACTCAAAACCCATAGGTTTACTGATCGGATTATTCACCGGTCTGGGGCTGGGGTTTTACCATTTATTAAAAGCAATTGAGCAAATCGAGAATAAAAAGCAGTGAATGTAATCAGATTTATGTCCGGGATTTTACTTATTCTGTTTGTCTTTATCCTGATCTCATTCCTCTACCTGCAGGGATCGGGTTTTGAAACAGCAAGACTCAATTCTATGGTCTTTGCCGGGGGAATTGCCTTTTTGAATATTATTGTTTCATTTTTGATACTGCAGGTAATAATTGACTTTCCACAGGATAGATTTAATAAGTACTTTTTTGGCTCAATGGCCGTGCGGCTGATATTGCTGATCGTGATAATTCTGACAGTTCTGAAAAATGCTGAAGTTATTGATTTTGTTTTTATTACAGCCTTAATTATATTGCATTTTTCAATGCAGATCTGGGAAGTTTTCTTCCTGAATATGAAACTCAATAGGAAACAAACTGCGTGATAAATCTTGAGCATACCGCCGCTGCTGCTGATACAGCGATTGCCCAGAATGAAAATATCGGCACCTGGATCGGACATCATCTTCAGAATAGTAACGAATGGCATTTACCTGGGCTGCATCTGCATTTGCCTCATTTTCACCCTGTCAATCTGTTTGGTGTGCAAGTTGACCTGTCAATCACGAATCATGTCGTGATGCTGGTTCTGGCTGGTTTGTTTATTATCTTGCTTTTTCGTTTGGCTCTCGGCAAGATCAGGCCTTATCCGCGTGGAGTCGGGGCTCTTGTTGAGATGCTGGTTGTTTTTATCCGTGACGAAGTTGCGATTGCCAATATGGGGGAAAAAGAAGGCCGGCGGTTCACGCCACTGTTGATAACTTATTTCTTCTTTATTTTAACCGCTAATCTGATGGGTCTGATCCCCTTATTTAGTACAGCAACGGGAAATATCAGTGTTACGGCGGCCATGGCGTTGATTACATTTTTTGCTACACAGCTTTTTGGAATAATGGAATCAGGCCCAGTAGGTTATTATAAAAACTTAGTGCCTCATGGTGTGCCGTGGTATTTATGGCCGTTGATGTTTGTGATTGAAATAATGGGTTTGATTGCCAAGCATGTGGCCCTGACGATTCGACTTTTTGCCAACATGACTGCAGGGCATATTGTTCTTTTTGCCTTTCTTGGTCTGATTATCATTTTTAAAAGTTATCTGGTTTCACCGGTCTCCATAGGCTTTGCCATCTTTGTCTATTTCCTGGAGCTGCTGGTGGCCTTTATACAGGCTTACATATTTACGGTATTATCTGCGCTCTTCATTGGAATGAGTGTACATCCCGAACATTAAAAAATCTGTCATTTAAGGAGGTAGAACCTAATGGAGAATTTGGCTTTAGCATTTGCGTATCTGGCAGCCGGTATCGGCGCTGGAATTGTAACTTTCGGAGCCGGACTTGGTATTGGTAAAATTGCTGCATCAGCCATGGATGGTACAGCCCGTCAACCTGAAGCTGGTGGTGCCATTCGTATCACCATGATTATTGCTGCTGCCATGATTGAAGGTGTGGCCTTATTTGGAGCGGTAGTTTGTTTCTTGTTGGCAAGTAAATAAACATTAAAACCAAAACGGGAATGCACAATGCTTGAACTCGATCCCGGTATGATGATCTGGACATGGATTACTTTTGCCATTGTCATGGTCATCCTTTCCAAAACAGCCCTTAAGCCAATTCTTCAGGCAATTGAATCGCGCGAACTAAGCGTAAAAGAAAACCTGGAGAATGCCGAAAGGCAGAGGCTTGAAGCCCAGGCCCTGCTTGAAAAGCATAATCAGCTTTTATCTGAAGCTGAAAATCAGGGTCAGAAAATTATTAAAGAAAACCAGTTGCTGGCTGAAAAATTACGGCAGGAAATACTGGAGAGATCCCGGGCTGAATCGGCAATATTGCTTGAGAAAACCACCCGGGAAATTGAAGCGCTGAAGGAGAGCGCACTGGCTGAGTTGCGTGCTGAAGTAGCCGACCTGGCCATTGGCGCTGCGGAGAAAATTCTCCTCGAAAACTTAGATGAAGCCAGGCAGAAAACCGTTGTTGATGCCTATTTGCAGTCTCTGCCTAAAACCATGAACAATTAATGAGGTTGGCCTTTGTCACGGGTAGCTAAACGATATGCCAAAGCGCTTTTTGAGCTGGCCACCGAAAATGGTCTGGAGCAGGTTGCACTAGATATGCGCACCATTCAGGATGTTTTCTCTGCTCATCCCGAGCTCGGAAAAGTAATGAGTAATCCGCTTTACAGTTCAGTTCAAAAAGAAAGAATTTTATTTGATCTGTTTGAGCACCGGGTTTGTAATTTGGTGTTGCGTTTTATCAGCCTGGTGGCACAGAAAAGACGGCTGGCTGAGATGTCCCGGATATTATTGGCCTTTAATACATTTCTGATGAAGCACCAAAATCAGGTATCAGGTGAGCTGGTTAGTGTTGTCCCATTTACGGATGCTCAGATCAGCCAGCTAAAAGCGTCAGTTGAAAAACTGACCGGTAAAAATCTCATTCTGAACCAGGTTGTTAATCCGTCTATTATTGGTGGATTTATTATCAGAATTGATGATCTGGTCGTCGACAGCAGTATCAGAACCCAGCTGGAAAAAATCCGGCATAGAATGGCCATAGGTTAAGTTAAGAAAAAGAGGTAATTTCAATGAGTGTGGCAGTAAGACCTGATGAAGTCTCTGCAATTCTGAAAAAACAACTCAAAGATTTTGAGCGTACCAGTGATATTTATGAAGTTGGTACGGTTTTACAGGTTGGGGATGGTATCGCCAGGATTCATGGTCTGGAAAAAGTTATGGCCGGTGAGCTGGTCCAGTTTCCGCATGATGTAATGGGTATGGTATTCAACCTGGAAGAAGACAATGTTGGTGTTATTCTCTTCGG
>DYQT01000501.1 GCA_020719165.1 Draconibacterium orientale
TAAAGCCTGGCCCTGGTTTATGAAAATGTATGAAAAACAACTCAGGTTCTTTATATCCGGAAGAAACCCCTGGTACTTGCTTACCGGTGTTATCACCTTGTTTATCCTCACTTTTATTGCTACCGGAATACGAAATCCAAAAGTCCTGTTTTTCCCCGATAATATGCCTAACAGTATTAATGTACTCGTTCAGATGCCTATCGGCACCGATCAGCATATCACTGACTCAGTCACAAAAATAGTGGAAGCACGGGTTTATGAAGTTTTGGGCAAAAACAACCCCGATGTTGAATCGGTAATCACTAATATTGCATTGGGTGCAGGCGATGATATGGATTTCACCCGGTCGCTGAGCGCTGAAAAAGGGAAGGTTACGGTTAATTTTGTGGAATATAAGAACCGTGTGGGGAGAAACACTACCGAATATCTGGATCTGATCCGCAAACAAGTAAAAGGAATACCAGGTACTGAAATTTCGACTGAAAAAAATCGCTCGGGTCCTCCTACGGGGAAACCAATTAATATCGAAATTACCGGTGAAAATTTACCCGACCTGATAACGGATGCAAGTGCTTTTAAAAACTATCTCGATTCGCTTCAGATTCCTGGCATTGAAGACCTGAAAAGCGATTTCCAGGATAACAAACCTGAAATCGCCATCACCATCGATCGCGAACGGGCCAATCACGAAGGTATAAGCACAGGACAGATTGCTGCCGAAATCCGGACAGCCGTGCTGGGTAAGGAAGTATCCAAGTACAAGATGGATGAAGACGAATATCCGATCGAACTTCGTTATTCGCTCGAAACCCGTGAAAATATCAACAACCTGATCAACCTGAAAATCACGTACCGCGATATGAACTCCGGCCTGTTGCGCCAGATTCCCTTATCATCGGTTGCTAAAATTGATTATGTGGACTCGTACGGAGGTATTAAACGCCAGAATCTGAAAAGAATCATAACATTATCGAGCGGGGTTTTAACCGGTTATACAGCCAACGAAATTGTTGCCAAAATCAATAAACTGGCAACTGATTACCCGTTGCACGAAGGTGTTCAGATTAAACTTACCGGTGAGCAGGAAGA
>DYQT01000040.1 GCA_020719165.1 Draconibacterium orientale
AAATAGTAATCAGAAAGTTATTAACCGACTACCCTGCTTTTTTGAGAGGATACAAAAAACGACTGTAACTTATTGTTAAACAGTCGCTTTTGTCGGTTATCAGCGGAGAGACTGGGATTCGAACCCAGGGTACACTTTTGGCGTACACACACTTTCCAGGCGTGCTCCTTCGACCACTCGGACACCTCTCCAGTAAAATAGCGAAATAGCGAAATAGCGAAAATGTGAAAAATGACAATTAAATGCTATCCGGAATTTCAGAGTGCAAAGGTATTAATATTATTGAGACGTCAAACAGTCATTTCACCGCGTAGTGAAGTTTGCAGCAATTGTTTCACGCTTTCGCTGGAATAACCGCAGCCCAGCAGGTACATCAGCTTGGTTACTGCCGACTCTGTGGTAATGTCATAACCACCAATTACACCGATTTTGCTCAGTCCGGCGCTGGTTTCATATTTTCCCATATCCACGGCGCCACCTTTGCACTGGGTCACATTGAACACCACGATTCCGCGTGCATTGGCATCCTGCAACTGATCGAGAAACCATGGAATAGTTGGAGCGTTTCCTGCGCCAAAGGTTTCCAGAATCACCGCCCTGAGCCCTTTGGTGTTGAGAATCGCCTCAACAGCATTTGGTGAAATCCCAGGGAACAATTTCAAGATCGTAATATTTTCATCCAACTCCTTTAACACCCGCAATTTTTTAAAGTTGGGTTTCATGATGAGGTTGTGATGATATCTGATATGTACGCCTACTTCACCCAACAGAGGATAGTTCCCCGAAACAAAGGCTTTGAAATTCTCGGCATTGAGTTTCGACGTGCGGTTGGCGCGGTAAAGTTTGTTCTCAAAACAGATGGCAACCTCAGGTACCACGGGCGTATCCACCTCTTTAGCCGCGGCAATTTCGATCGAATTGATGAAGTTTTCACGACCATCGGTGCGAACCATCCCGATGGGCAACTGAGAACCGGTAAAAATGACCGGCTTGTTCAGGTTTTCGAGCATGAAACTCAATGCCGAAGCAGTGTAGGCCATGGTGTCGGAACCGTGAAGCACCACAAACCCGTCGTAATCTTCATATTTTTCTTCGATCACACTTGCCAGATGAATCCAGAATTGGGGATTCATGTTTGATGAATCGAGAAGTGGTTCAAAGGTGTAAAAATCGATGTTGCAGTTGAAATTCTCAAGAACCGGTAGATATTTGTATAAAATATCAAAGGTCAATGGTTTCAGAGTCAATGTTTTCGGATCCTGAACCATGCCGATGGTCCCGCCGGTGTATATTACAAGAATGCTGGTTTTTCCGATCATGGGTTCAAATGAAATGCAAGCGTGAGAAATGCAAAATTAAAATGCAAAATTACGACTAAAAGCGAAAGGGACGTCCGCTAATCTGCCTGATCGGGTAAATATACCTGGAGAACCTTGAAGGGGAGGGAGACATAAGATTTACAGGACAAAAGCAGGTCTTCTTCGTTCCCTGGTGTGCTGTTACAGGGTATTTATTGCTTTGTTAATGACTTGTTAACGCTGATTATCCGTCATGGAAAATGTCTAATTTTGGAGTATCAAATGAAAATGAACCGAACCCATCTTTTTATCTCAATTTCTTTTGTCGCGCTCTTCATGGTGCTGATCATTCAGGTTAACTGGATCTTTGAGACAGCGAAAATAAAAGAGGAGTTGTTTAACGAAAAAGCAAACATGGTCCTTTCAAGAACGACCGATGCATTGCGTTCAGATGCGGAAACCTGCCGAAAGATCGGGGCCTGCGCAGAAAACAATGCTGCGTCTGACCTGGTTGTGAAATTAGGGGAAAATGAAATCCATAAAATCGATTCTCTGCTTCGGCATTATATGAAATTTTACAACTTTCACATCGACTATACTTTTGTGGTTGCAAAACCAATATCCCTGGCAGTTGCCAATGAAAGCGGGTTTGCAAATTATATCTATAACAAACGGCTGGAGGAGGAGGAAAGTAAAAACGGGATAGAATTAAAACTCATTTTCCCGGAGAAAAAGCAATTTATACTCGCGGAGATGGGGAGCTTATTCATCACCTCTGTAATCCTGATCCTCATCGTACTTTTCCTGTTTTGGCGAACCATCCATTCACTCATAAAGGAGAAAAAAATCTCGGAGTATACAACCGATTTTTTAAACAACATGACCCATGAATTTAAAACGCCTTTGACAAACATTGCTTTGGCTGGAAAGATGATACTTAAAGATTCAACCACCGTCCGGGGTGATAAAATCAATCATTATTCGGAAATAATACTTGAGGAGAACGAGAAACTGAGACTTCAGGTTGAACAAATGCTGAGTATGACCGCCCTTGAAAGAGGCGAAATTCCTTTACAAAAATCGGAATTGGATTTTCATGCGCTTATACATGGATCTTTAAACAGTATCAGCATCCAGATCGAGAACAAACAGGGAAATTTGAAATTAAAATTGAATGCTGAAAGGTGTGTTTTAATGGGCGACAAAACACAGCTCACAAATGCCTTATGCAACCTGCTTGACAACGCGATCAAATATTCCATGGAAAAACCTGAATTAACGGTTCAGACATTCAACAATGGTCAAAACCTTATCGTTGTGGTTTCCGATGAAGGGATTGGCATTGACAAGGAATATCATAAGAAGGTGTTTGACAAGTTTTTCAGGGTTCCAACCGGGGATGTGCATGATGTAAAGGGATTTGGTCTCGGCCTGGCCTACATTAAAAAGATTGTTGAATTGCATGGAGGCACCATTGAACTCCGGAGCGAAAAAGGAAAAGGAACAACATTTACAATTACGTTTCCCAATGCAAAATGAAAGATTCAGAATATTGCTTGCAGAGGATGATCTTAATTTAGGATTGCTGCTGGTTGATTATCTGGAAACAGAGGGCTTTGATGTTAAACTTTGTAAAGACGGAGAACAGGCATTAAAAGCATTTCATGGCCAGCAGTTTGGTCTGTGCTTGCTGGATGTCATGATGCCGAAAATGGATGGATTCTCTCTGGCAAAGAAAAGGAGAGTGAAATTCTCAAATATCTTTCCGCCCACCGCAATAACATTATAAAAAGGGAAGATCTGCTGAGAGCGCTTTGGGGGGAGAACGATTATTTTTTCGGCAGGAGCCTGGATGTGTTTCTCACTAAAATACGCAAATACCTGAAGGAAGATCCGGCTTTAAGTATTGAGAATGTGTTCGGCGTCGGGTTCATTTTTAATGTTCCCTTGCAATAGATTGTCCCCTGGTTATTTCGACACGCACACTCCACCGGTTCAGCCAACTTTAAACAAACTCAGTGCATTCCTTGTCGTTCTTTCAGCAACCTCTGCCAATGAAACCGACTTAATCTCCGCAATTTTTTGAGCGATGATCGGGATATACGAAGGCTCGTTGCGCTGCCCGCGGTATGGTACCGGAGGAAGCCATGGTGCATCGGTTTCGAGCAGCAGGCAGTCGAGCGGGGTGTTTTCAACCACGACTTGCAGGCCTGAGTTTTTATAGGTTACCACGCCGCCAATTCCAAGCATGAATCCGAGGGCGATGGCCTTTTCAGCCTGTTTAACGTTACCGCTGAAACAGTGAAATACGCCGCGAAGCCGTGGATCACGACGCTCCTCCACAATGCCCAGGGCTAAATCCATAGAGTTGCGGGTATGAATTACCGCGGGTAAATCATACTTTACAGCCAGATCGAGTTGGAGATTAAAGGCACGTACCTGCTCCTTTTCATATGTTTTATCCCAATACAGATCAATTCCGATCTCACCGATGGCATGAAATTTCAGACTTGCGTTTGCCAGGTAATCTGAAATGATGTCCAACTCATCCTGGTAGTCATCCTTCACTGAAGTCGGGTGCAAACCCATCATCGGGTAACAAACATCCGGAAATCGCATGGCAACCCGGAGCATCTTCTCATGATAAGCGGAGTCAATAGCAGGTAAAAACATGTGCGATACCTTTTGCTCCGAAGCCCTTTGCATCATGGCATCGAGGTCGTCGGTGAATTCTTCGGCGTAGAGGTGGGTGTGGGAGTCGGTGAAGACCATTATGAATGACGAATTACGAATGACGAATTACGAATTACGAATTACGAATGCTGGTGGTTTAAAAATTCTATGATGGGAGAAGGGTCGATTTGGTTCATACATTTGAAATGTTTTTTCGGGCAATCGTCGAACCCGATCTTGCTGCAGGGGCGGCATGAAAGGTGTTTGACCTCCGCGACCATCGAGTTTGACGGGTGAGTCGCCGGCAGATAAGGGTACATCCCAAAGGCAGGAATGGTATTGCCCCAAACCGATACAATGGGCTTGTTAAATGCCGCTGCAATATGCATCAGCCCCGTGTCGTTCGTTAACACCGCCCTTGCCTGCCTGATCATTGAGGCCGACTGGTTCAGGCTATATCTACCGCAGGCGTTATGAACATCAGAGCTTGTAAGCTTGACAATCAGGGCTCCCCGTTCCTGATCCTCTTCGCCACCCAGCAGAATTACTGGTTGAGAAAGTTTGTTACAAACCGCGGCAACCTGTTCGGCGGGAAAGATTTTGGTGTTGTGCTTGCCTCCGATCACGATGGCAATGAAACCCTGCTGGTGGGTTGCAGGTAAACTTTCCAGAGGCACTTCATCTGAAGCGGGGATGAAATAATCGAGACCCTTGCCGTCATTCTCAATTTTAAAATGTTCTGCTGCCTGAAAATACCGGTCCACAATATGAATATCGGGTAAAATATTCAACTTCAGGTTTACTGCAAGCCATTTTTTGATATTCAGTTTTGGGAACGATTCCGATTGCACATCAAGCTGGCGCTTTACAAAGGCCGAACGATAATTGTTGTGGAGGTCGATGATGAAATTGAATTCCTGTGATTTGAGCTGTGGAATCAGATCCCTGAAATTGTGATCGTACAACCAAATCTTATCGATGTAGGGGTTGGCATTGAGCAGCGTCTCATTTTGTGCTTTGGTAAGAAAATGTATTTCAGCATGAGGCAGTTGTGTTTTCAAACAACGCACCACCGCACTGGTAAGAACAATATCCCCGATAGAACTGAACCGGATAACCAATACTCTATTCCGATGTTTTTCCATGGCACTCTCTTTATTGTTCCAACATTAATGTTTGCACCAGCAACGGGGGAAACTCAACTGCCTACCTGATAAACGGATTATTTTCCATCTCATACCCGATCGTTGTCTCTGGTCCGTGCCCGGGATAAACCTTTGTTTCAGGGGGTAGCGAAAAGAGTTTGTTTTTGATGCTGTTCATCAACTGATCGAAATCACCTGTGGGCAGGTCGGTACGCCCGATGGTATCTTTGAACAGCACATCTCCGGTGATCACAAATCCCTGGATTTCATTGTAAAAGCAAACACTGCCGGCAGCATGTCCGGGCGTGTAAAGCACCTTCAGCGAAGAATTTCCCCAGTGAATTGTTTCACCGTCTGTCAGAAAACGTTTTGGTGCAGGAATTTGGTTGATCGTATATCCGAATGACGATCCCATCTCCTTCAGGGTGTTAAAAAAGACCATCGAATTTTCGTGAAATTCGGGCTGAATCGCATAATCCCGGGCGATGAAATTATTTCCGAGAACATGGTCGATATGGCAATGGGTGTTCAGGTTGCGAACCAGCTTCAGGTTGTTTGCGACAATAAAACTCCTTATTTCATCCTCCTCTTCCGGCTCATAACAGGCTGCATCAATCAAGATACATTCCCCTGTTTCATCGCTTAAAATATAGGAGTTGACCATAAAGGTATTGAAAACAAATTTTTGGATTTTTATCATCAGATTATAGGGTTAGACAAGGGGGGCAAAGGTACGAAAATGCCGACGATTGACCTGCACATTGAAAATAATTGTACCTTAGCGGCTCCATTTAATTCCCTTGTAAAACTGGATATGACGAAGGATGCAAGCGTGAAACGAGGTCTCAAAATCTGGACGACAACCTGCATTATTTCGAGTTTGTCACTCCTTTTTTCGCTCGCTATGCAAGCCCAGTTTTACAACGGATCACAGTTAACTTTCGGGAAAAGCAGGGTACAGTTCAGTAATTTCCTATGGCTGAATTTCAGGTTCGGGAAATTCGACACCTATTACTATCTGAACGGCAAAGAACTGGCTCAATATACCGCCGAGTATGCCGATAAACATATTAAAGAGATTGAACTCAACCTGCAGTCGAACCTTGAAGAGAAGATACAGTTTATTATTTTCAACAACCTTTCTGATTTGAAACAGAGCAATATCGGACTTTTTGGCGATTGGGATTATTACAACACCGGTGGTGTTACCCGGATTATCGGCGGGAGGGTGCTTTTGTTTTTCGATGGGAATTATGAGCATTTCGACCAGCAGATACGTGCCGGGATTGCCCAGGTGATTCTGAATAACATGATTTATGGTACCGGAATCGGGTCGCAGATCAAGAACAATGCCCTTTTCTCTGTTCCGGAGTGGTACATGAATGGTTTGATTTCCTTCATCTCCAGAAAATGGGATGCCGATATGGAAAACCAGGTTCGCGATGCTATTTTGAACGGAAAATATGCGAAATTTAATGGCTTAACGGGAGAGGAGGCAACATATGCCGGTCATTCGTTGTGGAATTTCGTTGCCATGAAATATGGAGCCGCTTCCATTCCCAACATCGTGTATATGGCCCGTTTGAGCCGAAACGTGGAGCGGGGTTTTCAGTATGTGGTTGGAGTGGGCTTTTTAACGATCATCCAGGAATGGCTTGCATTTTATAAGGAGGTGTATGCGGCCCAGGAGTCGGGTCGCAGCCAGCCTTCCGGCATGGTTGTCAACAAGCGAAACAAGCCCGACCGGATATATAATTCAATGAAAGTTGGTCCCGACGGCAATTTATTGGCTTTTGCCACCCATCAACTCGGCATCTACAAAGTTTTTATTCACAACCTCGAAACAGGTAAAAACAAACGCATTTACCGTGGAGGATTTCGTTTGGCCGATCGGCCCGATTACTCCTTCCCTTTGATAGCCTGGCATCCCAGCGGCCGGGTGGTAGCCTTTCTGGTAGAACGTAAAGGGGGAATATGGCTCTATTTCTACAATCTGGAAGATAAAAAGCTTGAACATCAGCTGCTCATAAATTTCCAAAAGGTGCTGGACATGTCTTACTCAGATGATGGATCGTTGCTGGTGTTTTCTGCAGTGCAAAAAGGGCAGTCTGATATTTTTGTATATAGTCCTGCCTCCGGCTCTCACGAGCAGCTTACCAAAGATATCTACGACGACCTGAATCCACGGTTTATCAACCATTCTCAAAACATAATTTTTTCGTCAAACCGCGTGAGCGATACGATACGGTTCAATGAACCGGTAAAGATTGAAAATCTGCGCTACAGCAACGATCTGTTTTTATATAATTACAAGTCGAAACGACCGGTACTTCAACGCCTTACCAGCACAACAGATGCGCATGAAACGCAACCAATGCCTTACAGCGAAAACTATTTTTGCTTTTTAAGCGACCAGAGCGGAATTGTAAACCGGTATCTGGCACGATACGACAGCGTTATTTCGTTTGTTGATACCACCACCCACTACCGTTATTTCACAACAACCTATCCGATTACCAACTATTCACGCAACATTCTTGAACAGGATGTTTCGCCAAAGGGAGCTAAAATTGCGGAGATTATTTTTCAGAATCGCAATTACCGCATGTACACCTCCGACCTGATACTTCCCCGGCACGTTGAGAAAGTGGAAGTTCTTCCATCATATTTTAAGGAATTCAAAGCGAAGATGGAAAAAAAAGCGGCCAAACCGGGAACAGATAGTCTGACCGGGCTGACAGATCCCTTTAAAACACCGGAGAAGAAGCATTTCAGCGTTGTCAGACAAAGTGAGGTAGTCAACCAGATTTTAACCAGGATTGACACCTCAAAAACAGGCAGGGCTACCCTTGGCAATGCAAAACCGGCAAGTGCCGACACCTCGCTTAACAAGTGGTGGACCCTTTATCAGGCCTTGCAGAAGAAGGATTTACAACAGTCCGGAAGCCGGAAGGATACCGCGGATAAGTATAAAAATGCCAAGCAGCTTAACTACAATGTTGAATACTACATTGACCAGATGGTTACCCAAATCGACTTCACCTATCTGAATTTTGCCTATCAGCCATTCACAGGGAGCCAGGAACCGGTGTTTATCAACCCCGGATTGAATGCCTTGTTCATGGTTGGAGTCACCGACCTCATGGAAGACCATCGCATCAGCGGAGGTGTGCGGCTGAATGTAAGCCTGATCAACAATGAGTATCTTTTTAGTTACGGCAATTACAAACGGCGTCTTGATCATCAGATTGTTTTTCACCGAAAAGCGGTGGAAGAGGCAGGATATTATTCCATCGTCAGGCATAAAATTCATGAGCTTTACTATGTTGCAACCTACCCGTTTACCCCGGTGATGAACATCAAAGGCACCGCCGCGATCCGCTATGACCGGGCTGTGTTTTTGTCAACCGATCAGGTTAACCTGAAACAACCCGACATTCATGATGTTTGGGGCAGCTTAAAGGGTGAACTTACCTATGACAATACCCGTAGCCTTGGATTAAATCTTTATCAGGGAACCCGTTACAAGATTTTTGGTGAATACTATCAGCTGCTGAATACTAAAGGCAACAATCTGGTGGTTCTCGGACTTGATTTTCGGAATTATCAACGTGTACACCGAACCCTGATCTGGGCTAACCGGTTTGCCGCCAGCACTTCGTTTGGGAACAACAAGCTGCTTTATTATATGGGAGGGGTTGACAACTGGCTGTTTCCAACATACAACAGCAGCACCCCTGTGGCCTTTGATCAGAACTATGCTTTTCAAACCCTGGCTACGAACATGAGGGGATTTGCACAAAACATCAGAAACGGAAACAGTTTTTTCGTTTTCAACACTGAATTGCGGTGGCCGGTTTTCCGTTATCTCTTTAACCGGCCCATCCGATCCGATTTTATCAACAATTTCCAACTGGTGGCTTTTGGCGATGTTGGTACGGCATGGACAGGTACCTCCCCCTGGTCGGAAGACAACCAGTTATTTACCCGGTACATCTATCGCAAGCCATTGTTTATCAAGGTTGAAATGCAAAAGGATCCGATTGTGGAGGGATTTGGATTTGGCGCAAGAACCCGGTTGTTCGGATATTTTTTGCGCGGCGACCTTGCCTGGGGCGTTGAAGATGGCCGTATTGGCAAACCCATCTTCTATTTTTCACTCAGCCTTGATTTTTAACCATGACCCATCCTGATCAGCGAATCATTGATTTTATCGAAGAACATCACGTGTTAACCCTTTGTATTTCACGCGACAACATACCCTATTGTGCATCCTGTTATTATGCGTGGCTGAAGGATGAGAACCAGTTCATTTTCACCTCCGGAAATGAAACCCGGCATATCAGAGATGTGATAGAAGGCAATAATTACCGGGTGGCCGGTGCCATTGCCCTTGAAACAAAGATTGTCGGCAAAATCAGAGGAATTCAGTTTACCGGCACAATTGCCGATCTCAGCAACCCCTCTTCCTCTTCCCTTCATATTGGGGAGATTGCCAGAGCCCGTTACCTCCGGCGTTTCCCCATCGCCCGGCTGATGCCTGAATTACACCTCTGGTCGCTGCAGCCCGACTTTATAAAAATGACCGACAATCGACTGGGATTTGGGAAAAAGCTGCTCTGGTCGACGGAGGTGTTCCCGGAATCCGGGAATGACGCGCTTTAACTGAATTATCAAGTTATATGTTTTTTTAATTCAGGGGTTTACCTGTTCCGGTGCCTTAGGATGTTAATAACTATATTGAGCGGTACCCTTTGTTCGTTGTATCTTGCTGCCTCAAATTCGCTCCCTGATATTTATTGGAACGTTCGTAAGAACAGTTAGTTAGAAAAAACGAAACATAACAGTTAATCCTGTTCATGCATGGAAAAAAACACGGTTATAAACACGGAAACAGATCATAAGCCAAACTATTACAATGAAGTACTGGCTAAAAGAATCCGTCCGAAAATTACGCTTGACGCTTTGGAAATGAAAGAAACTAAATCAGAGGACACACCACGGAAAATTTATACGTTTGCCGAGGTTATTGAAAAATCGACAGAATATTTTAAAGGAGATAATCTGGCAGCGAATGTGTGGGCCAACAAATATGCTTTGAAAAATTCAGAAGGACATTTGTTTGAGCTGACTCCCGACGACATGCACCGCCGGATTGCGCGCGAAATTGCACGAATCGAAAAAAGGTATCCAAATCCCATGAGCGAAGATGAACTCTTCGGTCTCATGCAGAATTTTAAATACATCGTTCCGCAGGGCAGCCCGATGGCAGGCATTGGGAACGATTTTCAAATTGGCTCATTGTCGAACTGTTTTGTGATTGGCAACGAGGGCGCCTCCGATTCCTATGGCGCCATTATGAAAACGGATGAGGAACAGGTTCAACTGATGAAACGCAGGGGTGGGGTGGGCCACGACCTGTCGCACATTCGTCCTAAAAACAGTGAAGTTAAAAACAGTGCGCTTACCTCCACCGGTATCGTGCCATTTATGGAACGGTATTCCAATTCGACCCGCGAAGTGGCACAGGAGGGCCGGCGTGGCGCTTTAATGCTCAGTATTTCTGTGGTACATCCCGATGCCGAACATTTCATCGATGCTAAATTGGAAGCCGGCAAGGTTACGGGTGCCAATATCTCTGTAAAACTCACCGATGAATTCATGCAGGCGGTGGTGAACAATACCGATTTTGTGCAAAGGTATCCGGTTGATTCTCCTGATCCTTCATTTAAAAAACCCATGAAGGCCCGCGATCTGTGGGATAAGATCGTTCACAATGCATGGAAATCGGCCGAGCCGGGTATTTTATTTTGGGACACCATCCTCCGTGAATCGATCCCCGATTGTTACGCCGATCTTGGCTTCCGCACGGTTTCAACCAATCCCTGCGGCGAAATACCATTGTGTACTTACGACAGTTGCCGGTTACTGGCCATCAACCTGTACAATTATGTTGACAAGCCTTTTACTCCCGATGCAAGTTTTGACTCTGAGCTCTTTATTACGCATGTGCACAAAGCCCAGCGGATTATGGATGACATCATCGACCTCGAACTTGAAAAAATTGACCGCATTTTAGCCAAAATCGAAAGAGACCCGGAAGGGGAAGAGGTGAAGGTGAGAGAACGCAACATGTGGCTCAACATTCGGAAAAAAGCCATCCAGGGTCGCAGAACCGGTTTCGGCATTACCGCGGAGGGAGATATGCTTGCTGCCCTTGGAACCCGCTACGGTTCCGACGATGCAACAGATTTTTCGGTGGAGGTACATAAAATTCTGGCCATCGAAGCTTACCGTTCATCTGTAACCATGGCCAAGGAACGCGGACCATTTCCGATTTATGATACCGAGCGTGAAAAGAACAACCCATTCATCGCCCGGCTTAAAGATGCTGCCCCTGATGTGTATTCAGATATGGTTACATACGGTCGCCGCAACATCGCCATGCTCACCATCGCCCCTACTGGCTCGGTAAGCATTCTTACCCAAACCACTTCGGGGCTTGAACCGGTATTTGCCGTGCATTACAAGCGTCGCCGGAAGGTGAACCCCAATGATAAAAATGTGATAATCAACTTCAAAGATGAAGTGGGGGATACCTGGGAAGAATATAACGTTTTCCATCATAATTTTGTAAACTGGATGATCATCAACGGATTAAATGTTGATGAGGTTGCTCACATGCCTGAAAAAGAGCTTAAAAATATCATCAAGAATTCGCCATTTTATAAAGCTACCGCCAATGATGTTGACTGGGTTGCCAAAGTGAAAATGCAGGGTGCGGTGCAGAAATGGGTTGACCATTCCATCAGCGTAACGGTAAATGTTCCCAATGATGCCAAGGAGGAGATGATCAGCACCATTTACGAAACAGCCTGGCAGGCAGGGTGCAAGGGAATGACCGTGTACCGTGATGGTTCACGTGCAGGTGTGCTTGTGAATAATGAGGGAAAGGACAAAAAAAAGAAGGATAAGGCAGACGAATTTGTTGAAACCAAAGCCCCGCACCGACCCGACCGGCTGGAAGCTGATATCGTTCGTTTTCAGAACGATCACGAAAAATGGATTGCCGTTGTCGGTATCTTAAATGGCCGCCCCTATGAGATATTTACCGGGGTTGCCGAGGATTTCTGGATTCCTACCTGGGTTCAAAAGGGTTGGATCGTGAAAACCCGTCCCGATGGGGTTGGATCGCGCTATGATTTTCAGTTTGAAGATCGCCAGGGCTATAAGATCACCATCGAAGGACTTTCACGGTCGTTCAATAAAGAATACTGGAATTATGCCAAGTTGATTTCCGGAATTTTGCGACATGGAATGCCACTACCCTTCGTAGTCAACATCATTTCAAAGCTTCATTTTGAAGTTGACTCCATCAATACCTGGAAAAACGGAATTGAGCGTGCTCTGAAAAAATTCATTCCGGATGGAACCAAGGCAGCAGAACATGCCTGTCCGAAATGCGGCGACCAAAACGGGTTGGTTTACCAGGAGGGTTGTTTGGTTTGTAAGAGTTGCGGATATTCAAAATGCGGGTAACCCCTAAAATTGCTTCTTGTGGTAATCAAAAGTTGTGTTGTCGCGCATATGTTTGATTTTTCTGGCGATCAATACAAATGCTTCCAGTTTGTTTGCATGTAACCATTGAACCGCTGCCTGGTTGCCCTGGCAGGCATCGGCCAGAGCCACCAGCAATGGATGATGGTTTGCGATTAACCACTGATGTGCCTGTTTGTTTTCGTCGATGGCTGCATCAAGCGCCGAAAGATGAAAAAATTTGTGTGTAAAGAGCCATTGCGTGGCTTTCTCGCTCCCACTGATGGCATGAGCCAGGGCAGCAACTTCAGGAAAGCCATTGTGTAAAAGCCATTGTGTAATTTCCTTATTGCCATTCAGGGCTTCACCAAAAGCCAGCCAGATTTTTGCAGGGTAGTAGGCGTTTTCCATTTTTCTATTGATAAACCTGAACGTTTAGCCCTGCCATCCGCACTTTCTCTGCAATCTCCTCCAGTTCGCGGAGTGCAATTTTTTCCAGATTATGCAAAGGTGTTGCCCGGGCAATCGGGTAGATCATCACCAGTTTCGGATTGATTTCAACCAGGTGCCCGATCCATAGAGCAACTTCGTCGCGGGAAGTATTGTCAACCACCTGTTCTTTGTATGTCCCGCGCAGAAACATGCTCTGGATGATGAGATTTCCCTGGAACTTTGCCAGATTCTCAATCAATTCATCAAAGTTAACCGGCTCAACCGGATTGTTGATGAGATTGAAAAGTCGTTCAGACCCGGCATCCAGCTTGAGGATGTTGTTGTCAAGTTTTTGAAGTGCATCAAAAACAGCCGGAACATCGATCCTGCTTGAATTTGACAATACCGTTACTTTAGCCTTTGGAGCATAGCGCTCACGCAGGGAGAGGGTATCGTCAACAATTCCGGCAAAAGCAGGATGAAGCGTTGGTTCTCCATTCCCGGCATAGGTAATTGCATCAGGCAGGTAATCTTCATCCTGCAATTCCTGCAAACGCTGTTCAAGATACAAGGCAACTTCGGCCCGTGAAGGGAACTCAGGATGAACAGCCTGTTTGGGCGATGTCCATCCGCATTCGCAGTATATGCAGTTGAAGGAGCAATATTTTTCCCGCAGCGGAAGCAGATTAATTCCCAGCGAAAGACCCAGCCGCCTGCTGCGCACCGGGCCAAAGATAACATCGTTAAACAAAAATCCGGCCATCAGATAGATATGAATTGCAAACTTCGGGAATTTTGGCGGTAAAACCTAACCTCAAATCTACCTCACTCTAACCCTATCCTCAAGGATAGGGAATTCCCCTTCTCCTTGAGAAGAAGGGTTAAGGGGATGAGGTATTATTCCCAAAAATGTTTACTTTTACACTTTCAATCAGGTAAATCATTGATCTCGCTAAACGAAATAAAAGCCCCCATCGCTGAGCATATTGACGCTTTTGAAGGAAAGTTCAGAGCATCTATGAAAAGCTCCGTACCCTTGCTTGATACCATCACCCGGTATATCATCAAACGCAAGGGCAAACAGATTCGCCCGATGTTTGTTTTTCTTTCCGCGGGACTTTGCGGAACCATCAATGAGAGCACCTACCGGGCTTCGGCACTGATTGAACTTTTACATACCGCCACACTCGTACATGATGATGTGGTTGACGATTCGAACCTGCGCCGCGGATTCTTTTCACTCAATGCGCTTTGGAAAAATAAAATTGCCGTGCTTGTCGGCGATTATCTTTTATCGAGCGGATTATTGCTGGCGCTGGAACAGGATGAATTCAAACTGCTGAAGATCGTTTCAAGTGCAGTTCGTGAAATGAGTGAAGGCGAATTGCTCCAGATTGAAAAAGCAAGAAAACTCGACATACAGGAAGATATTTACTTTGAAATTATCCGAAAAAAAACAGCTGCGCTTATTGCCTCCTGTTGCGCCTGTGGCGCATCTTCCGTAAACGTTTCTGAAGAGCAGATCAGGTTGATGTGGGATTTTGGCGAACGCGTGGGCATCGCTTTTCAAATCAAGGATGACCTGTTTGATTACGAACACAACAACAATACCGGTAAGCCCAACGGCACCGACATTCGCGACCAAAAGATGACTCTGCCATTGATATACCTGTTGAATCACTCCGATTTCATGGAAAAACGATGGATCATCAACACGGTAAAAAATCACCACGATGATGTTGCAAGGGTATCGAAACTCATCGAAAAAGTGGTCGAGCGGGGCGGGATTGCCTATGCCCGTGAAAAAATGTTCGAATACCGGCAAAAATCATTGGAAATCCTTCAGACTTTCCCGGATAACACTTACCGAAAATCATTGGAGCAACTGGTGTTGTTTACCACCGAACGAACAACCTGAAAAAGAGTTCTTTCAGCGATTCTTTCAGACCTTTTTCAGCGTAAATCCAAAAGTGGTTCCCACCCCGATCGTACTGCGAACGTTGATTGTTTGCTGGTGCGCCTCTACGATGTGCTTGACAATTGCCAGCCCGAGCCCTTTCCCTTTTTTGGTGGCGATCCTGCCTCGATCGGTGCGGTAAAATCGATCGAAAACCCTCGCAAGTTCGGCTGTGTCGATGCCAATTCCATTGTCGGTAATCTCGGTCAGGATATTTTCGTCCATATCGAAAAAGGTGATCTTGGTCTTTCCGCTTTCGCGGTTACCGTAACGAATGGAGTTGTCAATAATATTGGTGAGCACCTGCCTGATTTTATCCTTGTCGCCTTCAACCATTACCGGTTTTCCGGGGTCGTTTACCACCAGATGTATATCATGCCGGTGTGCCTTCATCTCCAGCATTTCGGCTACCTCCCTCGAGAGGTTTACCAGGTCGAAACGGGTAATTTTCAGTTTCATCTGACCCGTTTCAAGCTGTGCAATCTCGTCAAGGCCTTCCAGTATTTTCACCAGCCGTTCAATGCTTTTTTCTGTCCGCTTCAGGTATTCCCGATTCACTGCCTGATCTTCCAGTCCGCCATCGAGCAAGGTTGAAACATATCCCTGTATATTAAACAGCGGTGTTTTTAGTTCATGCGATACGTTCCCGATAAAATCACGGCGATACTGTTCCATGCGCCTGAGCTGTTCAATCTCCCCCTGTTTTTCCAATTCCCAGTTTTCGACCTCGCGTTGCACATGGTCGATGATGTTGCTGGCAGATTGATAAAGGGGTTGATCTTTCTTCCCCACTTTCACAGAGTGAATTGATTTATAGATTAACCGGATCTTGCTGTAAATGAATTTATCGAGTGTTATAAGAAAGATTGAATAGGTAATTAGAAAAATCATGGCTGAACTGAGAAGCAGCACCAGAAAAGTATAATAATGGATAAAAGCATTATCAAAGATAATACCCACGGAGAGTAAAAACAGACAGGCATAGGCTGCTGTAATAACTCCGGCATTCAGCAGCGCCAGATTCTTTGGTATATAGAATTTCATCCCTCGTCGAATTTATATCCAACTCCTTTGATGGTTTTGATGCTGTCGATGCCCAGTTTTTCACGAATTCGGCGAATATGCACATCTATCGTCCGGTCACCTACCACAACATCCTCGCCCCAAACGTTGTCAAAAATATCCTCGCGGGATACAACTTTATCGGGGCGGGAAACGAGGAACTGCAGCAATTCAAACTCCTTCCGGGCCAGGGTCACCTCCTCATCGCCAATCAGAACAGCATACCTGTCTTTATCAATGGTAAAACCTTTGAGGGAGATGATGTTACTGTCGTCAGGCACCGATTTGTACCTTCTTAACAAGGCCTGGATGCGGGAGACAAACAACTTCGGCTTGATGGGTTTTGTGATGTAATCATCCGCGCCGGCTTCAAACCCGGCAATTTGAGAATAATCTTCTCCCCTGGCGGTTAAAAAAGCAATTAACGAATCAGCAAGCTCCGGAATCTTCCTGATTTCGGTGCAGGCTTCCATTCCGTCCATCACGGGCATCATCACATCCAGAATGATCAGTTGCGGCCTGTGTTCCCTTGCAATCTTCAACGCTTTATGCCCGTTTTTTGCTTTCAATACCTTGTAACCTTCCTTTTCCAGGTTGTATCCCAGAAACTCCAGAATATCAGGCTCATCGTCGGCCAGCAGGATGGTGATTTCGCTGTTTTCCATAATGTTGTATAATGGAGTGTAAAGATAGAATATTTAACACCACGGGCCACCATTGCTTATGACAGAAAGAACAACGAAGAGTTGTGATATTTCCCGTAACTTCGTGCCTTCATCGTTTAGTGATGCACCGGTTTTGAAATTTGTCACTCTTTTACCCATATTTTTCTGATGAAAAAAATTGTACTTTTTATCCTGATGTGTTGTCCGCTAACAGCATTGACCCAAACTTTCAATGGGGGTATTATGGCAGGAGGTCTTGTGAGCCAGATTGATGGAGATACCTGGGTGGGCTACCACAAGGTTGGTTATCTGGCCGGCGCTTTTGTCAGCCTGAAACTCTCACCCCATTCATCCTTCCAACTGGAGATGGAGTATATTCAGAAAGGCAGCAGGCACAATCCTGATCCCGAAAACATCTCTGATCAGCTATATTTATTCAGGCTGCATTACCTTGAGATTCCGGTTTTATACCAGTTTTCATTTGGAAACCGGTTCTCGGTTGAAGCCGGCCCTGCGCTTGATGTGCTGTTAGGTTACCACGAGGAGCAGGATGGGATTTCTGATCCTCCCACCGAACCTGTTCGCAACGTAACTCTGAGCGGTATCCTGGGCGCCGCGGTTTTTATTACCGACCATTTAAAAGTCAACCTGCGTTTGAATTATTCGCTGATCTCCCTCAGAAACAGCTCTGCTCCATACCCGCAAAGCTACCGGAAGATTTTTTTTGAATATGGTCAGTATAACAATGTGATCTCGTTGTCACTCTCGTGGTCTTTCAAATCGAAAGATCAATAATATGATTAGCGATCTATGTCTTATATTCCACATTATTTCATTTCAAGCTGAGTAAAATGAAAAAGCAAAAGATCATCATCGGAATCACCGGGGCCAGCGGCGCAATTTATGGGAAAATGCTGCTGGAGCGCTTACAGAATTTAACAGATCAAACCGAGGCTTGCGGAGTAATCTTTTCTGAAAATGCACATGCAGTATGGAAATATGAACTGGATGAAGATCCCATGCAAGTATATCGATCGGCGCGTTATGAGCGTTTGAAATTTTTCAAACCCGATAATTTTTTCGCCCCCATGGCTTCCGGATCGGCAGGATACGACACCATGATTATTTGTCCCTGTACCATGGGAACCCTGGGCAGAATAGCTTCGGGTGTCTCTTCCGACCTGCTCACCCGTGCTGCAGATGTGATGTTAAAGGAGCGGAAGAAACTGATTCTTGCTCCCCGCGAAACTCCTTTCAGCCTCATACATCTCAACAACATGAAACTTCTGACCGAAGCCGGCGCCATCATTTGCCCGGCATCGCCCTCGTTTTACAGCAAACCTGCCACCATCGAAATGCTGGCCATGACGGTTGTTGACAGAATTCTGAACCTGGCCGGTTTTCAATTGGATTCGTACTCGTGGGGATCCTCTTCATAAAAACGCGCGATCGATCGTTTTAATCTGTGGTAACCTGCCCTTTTAATTGCAGAGCCGGCGAAAATCCGGTTGAAATCTGCTTCCGTCAGCACCAGCCAATCCGTTTTTCTCATTTGCATCAGCGATTCTGATGGCAGAAATTCGGAAACCAAGTGCGGGAGGGCAAAGCGGTTGTAAGGACAAACATCCTGGCATATGTCGCAGCCGTAAATCCGATCGGCAAGCTTTCCTTTCAGCTCTGCAGGTGGTTCTTCCCTGCTTTCGATGTTGAGGTAAGCGATGCACCGGCGAATGTTGAGCTGATAAGGTGTGTCGAGTGCACCCGCCGGACAAGCCGTTACACAGATATTGCAGGTACCGCAGCGACTGGTTTCGGGAACATCGGGTTCTATTTCGAGATCGGTGAGGATGATCCCGATAAACACGAAAGACCCGGTTGATTTGTTGATGATCAGGGTGTTTTTTCCCTGCCATCCAACACCGCATTTCTGGGCCCATGCCTTTTCCAGCACTGCCCCGGAATCAACAAATGCCTTTGCCTGCAGGTCTCCGAAAGAAAATTTCATGAAATTGACCAATTCATTCAGCCTAACCCGCATCACATGGTGATAGTCGGCTCCGTAAGCATATTTTGAGATGATAAAATTGTCCTTCTCCGGAATGATTTGCGGCGGGTAATAGTTCATCAGCACAGCAATAACTGATTTTGTATTTTCCAGCACAAGTTCGGGATGCAAACGCTTTTCGAAATAGGTTTCCAGGTATTTTAAGCCGGCATGGCCTTTTCGCCGTATAAAATCGGAATAAAACACCCTTAATTCTTCCAGGGAATCATTCACAGCAAAACCACAGTGGGAAAACCCGATGCGCAGGGCTTCATTACGAATCAACTCTTTCAATCTGGCAAAAATATTAATTCAAAATTTAACTTTCAGTCTACTCCTCCCCCAACCTCCATGCACTTATCGGCTATCCCGCATGTTAGTGCCAGACCAGATTAAGTATTAATGAAATCTTGAGCGGTCAGAACTGTAATTTGTGCTTTTTTATAATCTCTTAAATTTCTTGTTAATAAAACCTCTATTTCATTTTGGACTGCTGAAAAATATTGAATTGCATCTTCAAAATCAGTAAACTCGGAATTTAAGGCCAGGTCAATTATTTTCTCATTTAACGGAGCGATGTTGACAAGCAACTTAAAAGTCCTTAATATTTGTTTTACTTCAGCTGAGGCTTTATCCTTTAGCAGCAGATAATGAAGATTGGGTAGAGACAATGAGGAAATAAAAATTTGTACCTTTCCTTCATCCGCTAAAGTAAATAACCTGGCAGCGGCCTGATAAAATGGCTCACGTTTAGCTAATAAATCATACATGATATCAGTATCGACAAAGACCTTGTTTTTCATAAATACTTATCAGATAAGTGTTTGTGATATTCTGAATTTTGATCTGTGTCGGAGGAAAGTTTGATAACTCCACTCAAGGATTTGACCAACGGCGATATATAATCATCTTGCTCAGATTCTGCAGTCACAGCTTCTAAGTAGTTCTCAATCAATTTTGACAGGCTTGTTTCGTGTTCACTTGCATATTTTTTCGCCTGATCGATGACATTTTTTCTCAGTCGCAAAGTAAGTTTGGTTTCCATATTTGTAAAATAAGGCGTACAAATATAAGAATATTATACGTCAACGTCAAGTGGTTTTTTATATTTGGTTAGGCACTAACGGATAGCACTAAGCGTAGCCCTATCGGGTATGCGCTTAGGAGCTGTAATGAAATAAAGTAGTTATTCTGCTTTGTTATCGGGACTAAT
>DYQT01000239.1 GCA_020719165.1 Draconibacterium orientale
ATTGTTGAGGTTTTCAATGCGGCAGGACAGACTGTGTTTAACAAACAGGTTATCCTTTCAGACGAAACCAACGTCTCCACCAGCCTGAGCGGATTTGTCGTGATCAGGGTAACCACTTCGGAAGGGGTGATGGTGAAAAAAGGGATTTTCAAATAAAATTCGACTTCAGACAGGAAAATTCAGGGATTAACAAACAGGCGCCTCCTCCTCCACCAGCTTCGGCAAACGAAAGCGGTAATGGCCCAATTGGCGATAGCGGGGCCCCCATTGATGGCGGGCTGGCCACCGCACTGCTGATGGTGGCCGGTTTTGGTGCCTGGAAGTTGTTTAAATCAAGACGGTGGCAGGGGCAAAACTTTTTATGACAATTTTAAGGCAACCTACAGCCTGTAAAGATTCAAAAACTCCTTCTGGACTTTTTCTGCTCATTTCGTTTTCAAGAAAATAAAGGATTGCGAGAAGAAAATGTATGTGCCTGGAAAACATTTTGGAATTGTAAAAAGTAGTACATTTGACAATTAAAAGTTAATATTTAACTCATGAAAACCTTGACAATTAACATACCCGACAGCTTAGATGTAGAAAATAAAGATCTTGCTATGCTTGTTGCGACAAGGCTTTATGAACTGGGAAAACTTTCACTTGGACAAGCTGCAGAATTAGCCGGATTGACAAAACGGACATTTGCTGAATTATTAGGGAGTTACAATGTTTCTATATTTAACTTTCCAGCCTCAGACCTTGGTAAGGATGTAGCCAATGCCTAAAACAATTATTTCCGATACGAGTTGCTTCATCATTTTAGCAAATATCAGAGAACTTGATCTATTGCACAAAGTCTACGGACAAATATTAACAACAATTGATATTGCCAATTTATACGGAGAAGTTTTGCCTGAATGGGTTACAATTGCAACTGTTACAGATAAATATCGACAGCAGCTTTTAGAAATGCAAATTGACAAAGGAGAATCAAGTGCTATTGCGTTGGCTCTTGAAACACCCGATTGTTCGTTAGTTTTGGATGATTACAAAGCCCGAAAAATTGCTGAACGTCTTGGAATACCCTTCACAGGAACAATTGGCGTAATTATCAAAGCAAAGCTATTAGGAATAATCCCTTCCATTCAACCACTTCTTGCCAAGATAAAACAAACGAACTTCAGAATATCTGCTGACATTGAATTGCAAGCCTTGAGTGAAGCCAAAGAATAAGTTTTCACAAAAATGATGATCCCCCTCCAGTAGCCTGAATCTCTTTCCCCTATAGTTTTCCACCAACTTTCATGATTAATTCAGTGTCCGTGGATTTCCGATGCGTTTTTCTGCATTATTTCATGATTGAGATGAAAAAGAGTGAAATTTCTAACGCCCATTTTAAGTACGAAATACAACCTACAAAGTACAAACGAAAGTGGGAAGTCCAAAGTTCAAAGGACGAACAACGGCCGGCTAATCCCAGCCTTTGTAATTCGTCGTTCGTACTTCGTCATTCGTACCAGGTATTTCGCCTTGTAACGCACTAAATGTCAGAAGTCAGGGGTGGTAGGGGCAAAACTGATGAAAAAGTGGAAAAATATGGAATCAGATTCCATATTTTTCATATATTTGCCTCATGATACCACGTATTGCATCAACTAAACTTCAGGAACTGGCTTCCCTGTTCAAAGCCGTTGCCGTTATCGGGCCGCGACAATCAGGGAAGACAACGCTTGTAAAAAGTCTGTTCAAGAACCTGCCTTACATCAATTTTGAAAATCCGGATATCCGGATGCTGGCCACAGACGACCCGCGTGGTTTTTTATTAAAATACGCTGATGGAGCAATTTTTGATGAAGTTCAGCGTGTGCCGCACATTTTCTCGTACCTCCAGGAAATTCTTGATAATTCAACCGGGCGGGGAAAATTTATCCTTACCGGTTCCAACAATTTTCTATTGCAGGAAAACATTTCACAAAGTCTTGCCGGCAGAGTTGCCTATTTGCGGCTACTGCCTTTCAACCTTGAAGAATTGACGGGTTTTTATGAAATCCCAGATGAAAACAAATTAATCCTCCGGGGATTTTATCCACCCTTGTATGATATGGGCATTCCGGTTGCTGACTGGATGCCCAATTATATAAGAACTTATCTTGAGCGTGATGTCAGACAGATAAAAAACATTACTGATTTGTTGGTTTTTGAAAGATTTATGCGGCTGCTTTCCGGTCGTACAGGGCAGGAATTGAATTATTCATCCTTATCTATTGAAACCGGTGTTGATATTAAAACGATCCAGTCATGGATTGGTATTCTCGAAAGCAGCTTTATCATCTACCTGCTCCCTCCGCATTACCGGAATTTTAAAAAGATCATTGTCAAACGTCCCAAATTATATTTCTACGATACAGGCCTTGCCTGTACTTTACTTGGAATTACCACCACCGGCCAGCTTGAAAATCATCCGCTTCGAGGCGCCTTATTCGAATGCCTGATTGTAACAGAATTAATCAAACAACTTACGCACCGGGGAAAAGAGGTGAACCTTTATTTCTGGCGGGATAAAACCGGCCACGAAATTGACCTCGTTGCCGAAGAAGCCACCAGGCTGTTTCCGATAGAGATCAAGGCAGGAAAAACACTCCATTCCGAATTTTACAAGAACCTGCTTTACTGGATGAAACTTAGTGGCGAAACACAGGCGGAATTAATTTATACCGGTGAACTGGAAATGCACCGGACTGATGGCATTCATATCCGAGGCTGGAGAAGTTTATCGGGTCAATGGACAATGCTGAAACTGTGACACTGCACCCTGTAAAGATTCAAAAACTCCTTCTAATCCCAGCCTTTGTACTTCGTCATTCGTCATTCGTACTTCGTCATTCTTACCTCGCACTTCGCATTGTACCTCACTAAATGTCAGAAGTCAGGAAATATTGTATTTTTGTTCACATGAAAACAATCCTGTGTTTCTTCACTTGCCTTATCGCGATAATGGCAACAGCAAATAATCCGCAGGGGACTGTGGATGGCAACAATAACTTTGCCTTCAAACTCTTTCACCAGATGCAGGGAGGCACAACCGGGGCAAACCAGTTCTTCTCCCCGTTCAGCATCTCCACTGCCCTTTCCATGACCTATGCCGGTGCAAGGAATGAAACTGCTTTGCAGATGAGCCAAACCTTGAATTTTCAGCCAAATGAACAGTTTCATTCTGATTACAAACGGCTGCTTGGAAAATTGCACGAAGGCGCTGATGGAAAGATCAAATTGAATATTGCCAACGGTTTGTGGGCTCAAAAGGATTTCAAATTCCTTGACTCCTTTTTCGACATTGCTCAATCCAATTACAATTCGGAATTGAGAAATGTTGATTTTACCGATACCTACAACCGGGAAACGACCATCAAGGAGATCAACACATGGGTGGAGCGGAATACCAACAATAAGATAAAAAACATACTCAGCCAGCGTGATCTCAACGCGCTGACCCGGCTGGTGCTTGTCAATGCCATTTATTTTTACGGCGACTGGTCAACGCCATTTAAAAAGGAGTTGACAAAAACCAAAGCATTTACATTGATGAGCGGGGACAAAGATACGGTGCCCTTTATGAACCAGGGTGGCCGGTATAATTACTATGAGGACTCTAAATGTCAGGCAATTGAGATCCCATATAAAGACAATAAAGCCTCCATTGTGATCTTTCTGCCACAGTTAAAAGAGGGTATCGGGGGTTTTGCAAAATCGCTTGATTACAAATATTACCAGGAGATCATCGGTTCATGGCAGTTCGCAGATGTCAGGTTGTCAATTCCAAAGTTTAAAACAGACTTCAAGCTGGAGCTGAGCAACATCCTTTCACAATTGGGGATGCCGCTGGCATTTTCCCCGGCGGGCGCCGATTTTTCCGGGATGACCGGTCAGCGAGACCTGTATATCAGCAAAGTGATCCATCAGGCGTTTATAAAAATTGATGAAGCGGGAACCGAAGCGGCGGCGGCCACAGCAGTGGCTATGGTATTGGGTATGGCGCCGCAACATCCCTCCGAACCAAAATATTTTATTGCCGATCACCCGTTTGTGTTCCTGATCAAAGATGAAGCAACTGGCAGCATCCTTTTCATGGGGACCCTCATGAAACCGGAAATTTCGAAATGATCAAAACGGGATTATGAAGCCCGGAGGCGAAAATTATTTTCAAATATGGAGGTCTTTATAGCATAACTAATCTATAACATAAGTGGCCTCGATCGTTTTTGGCCCGCTTTCTTCATACCCTTCCATCAAGACATCCACGATCAGCGTAAATGATTCTCCCGGTTTCATCCCTTTAATGAGCTCAATTTGTTCCCCCGACAATGACCTGCCTGTGGCAACGGCAGATGTTGGCCTTTCATTCTTCGTAATTATTTTTACGCCTGCAACTTTATATTTTACAGGCAGATCAAAATAGTCAGGATTGAATGCAAAGACGACCGGATTGGCAAGAATCAAGGGTTTTATGATTTTTCCCTCTTTCGTCCCCGAAAGAGAGATTGATGGCGGCGGCACACTCTTCACCCTGAACTTGTACTCTCCTATCAATTCGGCCTTCCCGTTTTGATCATTCATTACGGTTAATGAGAGCACCACGCCTTTTGACTTCGGTGTAATCAAATAGTGGTGGTCATCTTTTTTTTCAATCCGGCAGTTGCTGTCAGAAGAGATAATTCTTACATGATTGTTTGGGATATCAGAAACGGAGATGGCAATCGGATTAGCCACCCCTCTATACATGAAATTCTCATTCAGAACAGCGATGGTGCATACTTTCTGACCTGTCATAAGCATGCTTGCGAACACAAACATGATACACAAAATGAAGCTTTTAGTTTGCATGTTATAGGAATTTATTTGTTAATAACTGCTTATCCCTTTCGGTCAAGTGATTTTTTAGTACATTTGGATAATGAC
>DYQT01000240.1 GCA_020719165.1 Draconibacterium orientale
TTTAGAAATTTTCACAAACCGTGTTTAAATAACCATAACCGCAGTCTTTCGTTTTTCAATAGTCGGTCTCATCAATTGTCAGTGATAAAAAGCATGTTAAATTTACCGGTATGATCATATCAAAATTACAGTGAGGCAGGGTCAATTACAATACCTATATCTGGGTATTCGTTATCAACCCCATACCTATGACAGGGTAATTTTATTGAATCAATTCTTCAATAAAATAAGTAAAAGAAGCATTGAAAATCAATTCAGAAATGAAACCCGATCTGGACCAGATAACGGAATCCCAATCTGAAAACATCAAGTTTTCCCGTTTGCTGAAAAGTTTTTCCGGAAGTTGATAAGGCGGCCACTCCGGGGAAACGTGAAATTAACTCATCATACAAGGCTTCATTGATCTGCTGAATCTGGCTTCCGTCGAGGTTTGCATTGATTTCGGTTTTGCCTCCATAGTAGCTTATTGACGGACCTACCAATACCAGGTCGAGAGTCCACCTCTTCCAGAACACAAATTGGTAGCCAAGTTCGACGCCCAGGTTAAAAGCCCAGAAATTTCCCGTCAGCGTTCCCGTCGTATCAACCAACGCAGGAAAAACATCGAGTCCGTTTTTGAACTGATACCTGTAATAGGTCAGGTAGGGCCCGATATACAATCCAGCCGGAATGGGACGCGTATTTAGCTTTGTAAGGTAAAACCGGTATTCGAGGGTTGCATTCAGACCCCATTTCTCCCTGCTTGTAATGGTTACAATGTCTATGATCGTATCTGCCACTAACTTTGGAAATTCCAGGTATCCCAATTCAAAGGAGATGGATTGACGCATGTTAAGTATCCGTTCATAGCTGAATGTCACATTCTTCCAGCTCCACAAAATCATCGGGGTCGGATTAAATTTGATGACATTTTTGTGTATGGGCAATGAGGAGGTTACTACCGTATCGGTTTTCTGCGCAAAATCCACAATTGGAAAAAGAGAGATGAAGCAAAGAATGACTACGATTCGATTGTTCATATTCACAGGATTTAATAGAACGCAATTTACTGCTAAAAGGTCTCATTCAGATTGAAAAATATTCCCTTGGTGCCATCGGCTCCAAATCCAAAATCGATGCAGAGGTTGGAAAGCGTTTTTCTGCTGAACATGATCCTTAACCCAAAGCCGATGGCAGGATCAACATACTGAAAGAGTTGCCGGGTTTTATCATCAGAACTTGCGGTGGTTGCATTCACAAATGCAACTCCGCTTAAAATCCCGGAATAGGGGCTGATGGGGAAACGGTACTCCGACTCCAAATATATAAAATTTACACCCCGGATACTTCCCTGGATATAACCTCTTCCCGCCCGGTTGTACATGTCCCAGCAAAGAGCAGGCAATCCCAGGTACGGAATTGTTCCTTTCTCATTAAACTGGCCCAGGTACCAGAAACCAATAAGGTGACCGGGACGGCGTTTTGACAGGCCGACGTAGGTTCTGAATTCTGTATTTAGCATCAGACTGTTTTTTGCACTGCCCAGGAAGGTGAAGTTCGGCCGGAAGGCAACGTTTGCAAGATATCCTTTCGTTGGACGAATGGAATTATCGCGACTGTCTAACAGCACCTCCAGGCTAAGCCCGGAGATGATATATTTTTCGGGGTTAAAGCCGTGATCAATGCTGTATTGGTAGTGGCTTGTGTTTTGTGGCGGAACACTGTCGGTATGATTGTGGTCGGCAATTTTCGAAAAATCATCGAGACAATATCCAATTCCGAAATACCAGTTTCTGGAGAACCTGAAGAAAAAGGTCTCATAGAGCCTGATATAATTATAATTAAGCGGCTGGGCATCGGGGGGAAGCGACGCAGTCGAGCCGCCGTCATTGAAAACGATGCCCCTGTTGGTGTGCATCTTAATACCGGTACCCAGCCCGTAGGTAGGCTGTGAAAATACAAGGTATCGCCAATCACCTCGCAGGATATAACGGGAACCATCGGTAATGATGTTGCTCCGCACCGTGATTATTGTTTGTTTGGCCGTGGTGAGGTTGATGGCCGCACATACCGACGAAACGGGTGTTTTTAAAGGGTCGCCCAGGTAGATCGCCATGGTGGTTCCTATTCCGATCAGGAAACCGTATGCGGGGTTATAGCCAATAAAGGGAGTTGTAGCAAAATAGGGCTTTTTAAGTATGACTGGTTCCTCTGTCGCACTATCTCGCCGGGCACGCTTTTCCTTTTTAATAAAGATGCTGAATACATCATCCTGCTTAAAGGTCTTCCTGCTTTCCTGTGCAGAAAGGTTGAACGACAGAAATTGTGAAAGTAAAAGAATGAAAAGTACAAAAAGCCGAAAAAAGTGTTTCCTTTTCATAATAGCTCTGGTACAAAACTGCCGGAATCATTTGCAAAGGGAGCAATGTAGATTCCGGCAGAAAATGATCTCACCCCCGGCCCCACTCATCAAAGAGTGGGGCAATTCAGGGTAAGTTATCTGATGATCATGGCGATGCCGACTTTCAGGTTCAGCATCTGCAAATTCTTTGAAGTTGTTTCGTAGAGTTCAATCTGGTTGGTAGTCCATTTATAGTTGAATGCTACGAGGGCTCCCCATTGATTGAAGTTGCCGAATTTCACCAAAGCGCCAACTTCGGGGGTCAGGGAAAAATCCCAGCGGGTTTTGTAGATATCATATTCCTGTATCATGAGGTGATGCTCCATATAATCTCCGCCAATTCCGAGGCCGATATATGGGGAAACCAGCTTCTCAGGGATGAAATGGTATGCCACTACAGCCTGAAAGGGAACCATCCAGGTGAAACGGTAGTTCTCGGCATTGATGGCGATACCCTTATCAGGAATCGTAAAGGTTTGATCACTGTAAATCTGGCTAACGCGTTGCCAGCTGATGTTCCAGCCAACAGCCAATCCCTTGTTAATAAAATAACGACCACCCATATCAAACCCCGCAGGACTTGCGTTACCAACCCATTTATTGAAATCACCCATGGTGAATGTGGTATTCCATGAAAAGGTGTAATAGGATCTGGGAGCAAAACCCAGTGAGGCTGGTTTTTCCTGGCCCTGAGTCAAAATTGTCATCAGACCGAAAACCGTGAAAATTAATAGTATCTTTTTCATATTGTTGCCTTTATAAGTAAATATTTTTTTGTCGATTACGGAGTGGTGGTTAATTGAGGTGTCTGAATAAAAGCCTGGTTAACCCTGCTGGTAACTTCAGCGGTGGTATGACCCTGATTGAGAATTCCTCGGATAAAGGCATTCCAGCGAATTGCAGCGCGCCCTGTGGTACCTGCATTTTTCAGGTCAAACAACTGAATAGCACACAATCCTGTAGTATAGGAGGCATAATATGTCGGATAATAGGGATAGTAAGGATAATACCACCCATAGCCCCAATAGTCATAATAATAGGTATACACGGTTGTATTCTGGTAGTAAAGAACCTGTATGGTAAGGTCGGGCTTTACAGCGGAGGCTGATTTGGTAAAGCCCCTTGACTGCATATTTTTATCCACTTCGGCAAGAACCGCCATTGCAAGATCATTTGACAGGTCAGTAGTATCCTTGTCGGTAATCTTCTTGATGCTCGCTGGCATGGAATAGGTTTTAAAGGTATTGAAATCAACTTTTGTGTCATACTGAGTCATTACTACAAGATCTTCCACCAGCCTGTCTGATTCGGGCGGGTATTTTGTACAGGAAAGGGTGAACAAAAGCCCCATTGCCAGGAATAAGAAACAAATTTTTGTTTTCATAAGCGTTATTTATTGTTAAATTAATAATTGAGGTTACGTTGAAAATTCAGAATAACAATCTACAAAACTATTGAATTTTTCCAAGACGGAAAATCAGGCCGCCGGTAAATCCGAACTGGAACAAGGTAGAGTAAACGGAAACGCCGGCACTGGTACCGCCAGTTCCGACAAACATCGAGAATGCCGTTCCCTGAACCGGGATATACCCCTGAGCCTGGAGGCGAAGTCCGATCCGCTTGGCAAAATAGATTTTAGCGCCGGCATTGAAACCGACAGAGAAGAACCATGCATCGGAATAATTCTCTTTGGGTGCAAAGGCACATGCACCAAGATTGAATCCGACGAAAGGGGATACCACCGGACTGACCCGGAAGTTTTTGGTAGCTCCGATCTGCATATAGTTGATGCTGAGCGGAATTTCAAGGGAGGGTTGCACATATCCGCCATAATTATAGTAATTGACCTGTGCCTTGGTATCCGACCGGTTGTAAATCAGGTCCAGATCCATCACACGGCTTACGGCAATACTGATCATCCCACCGTATTGTGCATTGTCATCAATGTGTACTTCACCATAATCCCCGTTCAGGGTGCCGCCAAACACATAACCTCCAAATGGGGTTACCTCGACCGATTGGGCGTAGAAAGTAAAGGGCAGCCATATCAAAACTGCAAGAAGAATTATCGTTTTCTTCATCATCATATAAATTTAACTGTTACTTCTTTTTTTGTAGAAATGGCACTTGTTCAAGAACCTCTGCCCTTATTGCCGTGAGAATATAGTTTTCAATCTGGTAAAACTGGGTGGCAACAATGCCATCTGAGATCGCTTTTACCTTGCCATAGTATGTTGCTATGAGATTATCCGTTTTTTTCTGGAGTTCAATCACCATCTTTGTCCACACATCGGCCTGTTCGCTTGTCATCGTCTGGTACTGACCGGCATATTGCTCCAGTAATACAATACGTTGTTTACCAAGCTCTTTCCGCTGTGTTTCGTATTCGTCATAAAGTTTCCAGAAAGCATCTTTTTGAGCGGCCGACGGTTTAACGAAATCTGCTACCGCCGATTTTTTATCCATCCCGAAGGCGGCCTGCATCAGATCCACCTCCTCGGTATTCGATTGTGCATAGGCAAAGGATGCCAG
>DYQT01000041.1 GCA_020719165.1 Draconibacterium orientale
CCGATGTGTTTGCCAACCAGCTGGAGATCGAGCGGGAATTTGGCCAGCATGGTTTTGGGAATGGGCATGCCCGATTCGGCCAGGATTTGCATCTGGTAAAGTTTGTCTTTGACGATATCGATTGAGTTGGCCGAGTTGAATGAATAAACACCCAGTTTCTCCATGTGGCGTATGAGTGCAAGGGCAAAATAGGTGGTTCCGGCGCCCATGCGCGGAATGATAAAATCGGGCAGCGGAGTGGATACATCATTGACGAAGATGCTTTTCCTGTCGTCGCGGTTTACGATGATCTCGATCTGTTCGGGCTGAAGCACCTGGATCTCAATGCCAACCTGCCTGCCCTCCCCGATGAGCTTTTGAATCTCGTAGGTTTCAGGTTTGATCAGAAAATCGGAATGTTTGTGAAGGATCCAGCCCAGCATGTCAAAATGAATGAGTAGTCAGGTGAACAAAATTACCCAAACATATTTGGCATCAGGGAACAGGAGAGTTAATTAATCATTAAATCTGATCCTGCGCCAGTAGGTCAAACTTCTCCAGAGCCACTCGAGCGGGCCAAACCGGAAATACTTCAGCCACAAAGGGGAGATGATCATTATAACCAGCCAGATCCCCATCATGATCAGCACCTGGAATTTCCTTTCTACTGTGCCAAACAATGCAAGGCCGTGGCCATAAAAGATAAAGGTTCCAATGAGCGACATCAGGATGTAGTTGGAAAAAGCCATGCGTCCTGTTGCAGCCAGGATATTTTTAAAGTGTAGGCATCTGGCCGATTTTACCAGAAGGTTGATCATCGCGGTATACCCAAGGGCTATGGCCACACTGCCAAAATAATTCAGATGTTTATAAAGGAACATAGAGCCCCTCACTTCCCAACCAGTATTGAAGTTCAGGATTACGCCCAAACCGGATAAGGAAAAACCGGCAAGCAGTCCGATAACCATCATGCATGTATAAAATCCGTATGTGCGTTCTGCTGACAGAATTTTCCATTTATAAAGGGCCATCCCCAGCAGCATCATCGACATAACCCGCCAGAAGACCTCCATCACGAAGATGAACGTTTGCATAAAGATACTGGCAGGGACACGGGATTCCATTTGCATCAACCAGCCTCCCTGCATATCGGTTATTTCCTTCTTTATAACATCCTGCAAGGGTTTCCAGCTTTGAAGAGTATGCTGATACTCTTCTTTCGACCAATAGGGCATCGAAAAATAACCCATCAGGTAAATTACAAACGGTACCAGCAGAAAAACCAGGCTGATCCATATCAGCGTTTGAGGCTGTTTTTTCCTGAAAACAAAGGCCAGCATACCGCATAAACTGTAAGCAACCAATATATCACCCGACCAGATCAGGTAGGCATGGATCATTCCGAATACAAAAAGCCAGAACATCCTTCGGTAATGAAGAGGTCCTGCCCGGTGGTCTTTGGCCACGGCGTTTTCTGTAAAGAGTAAAATGCCTGCACCGACCAACAGGGAGAATATGCTCATAAATTTTTCACTGGCAAGGATATGACTGAATACCCACACCCATTTATTGATCCCGTTGAGATCGCCATAGGCATCGGGATTGATGTAGGCAGCTCCCGGCATCGAAAAATGCTGGACATTCATGATCAGAATTCCCAACAGTGCAAATCCCCGCAGCACATCAAGGGAAATGATCCTGGAGGATAAATTCACCGGGGTGATAAGTGTTTTTGATGCAGAACTCATGATGTCTGGTTTAATGAATTTGTTTTCTTTTCCACGGCTGCCATAATGACCACATAGTTTTTACCGTATTTTTTTGCGCATTTCGGGCAGGTGGTATACCAAATATACAATTTTTCATAAGCAAATCCTTTAGACTTTGCTTTTGCTTCAAAATCTTTACGCCAGGTTCCTGTATCTCTGAAAGGCCCTTCGTAGACCCGGCTATAAAATTTTCCATTCAGAGTAGTGTTGATTCCGCCTGGAATATCTTTATCCACGGCCAGGTACAAATCCATGCTCCACATCGAAGTATGGTCAGAAAGGCAGAGCCAATCGGGCATAATGGCACCGGCGGCCTCCACCTTGCCGTTCATACGCTTCATCACCTTGCCGAAATTCAGGGGCATGTAAAATACAGTGTATACATGATCTTTTAAAAACCGCTTGTTCTCCCATTCAAATATTTTATTCTCCCAGGGAGCCGGGGTAAATTCAGGACAGCAAACCAGGTCCATTTCTCTTGAATGTGTCATAGTTTCTCCTTTTTTTAGATCATGTAAATATATAAAATAATTACGAAGTTAAACCATCCACATATATACTTGAATTGAATTTATTTTTGTCGCGGGACAAAGGCACCTGTTTTATCATCCCGGCCCTGTAACAGATAAATGGTGCTATCTTTATGATAGCTATCAACAGCCTGGTTCGTCAGTTCACCCAGAATCTGTCCTTTGCCTTTATGACGGTTGATGATCAGCCCCAGTTTCATCCCTTTGAAATCACGAAGCATATACTGATCCCCTTCGCTGTCGCCGGCAACGAAGATAGGATCGTAACCGTACCTGCCAGATGGGGCTGCCAAAAATCTCATGATGGCTTTGGTTTTTCCCAATCCCTGAGTTTGATCGTAACCTTTACGAAATCGGGAGAGTATTTTTCCGTTTGCATCGCGCTCAAGTTCCATGGCAATCACATGGGAAGCAGGGTTATTATAGCCAAATTCAGGATTGGAAGAGATCTCTTTCACAACATCAGCAAATGAGGCCGAACATATCCAGATATCAAAACCGGCTTCGCGGAACATGGTGTAGAGTTCCTGCATCTCCGGCACAAGCCTGAGTCCGTTTTTCCAGGAAACACGCACCTGCCCAGCAAGTTGACCGGGTAATTCCACCGGCCCCGGACTGGTCCACGTTACCTGTTCTATTGGCTGGCTTTTTTGCCAGATGACAGTTTTGTATGTCATATCCCGCACCCGGGTTGAATCCAGTCCTGCAAAGAGGTAAGTAACCCATGGATAAGCGACACCGGCGCTGAAGGTATTGTAAACAGCATTGTAAAGAAACCGGACCTTGACGATGAAATTGATATAATGGACACTCTTTTTTAACGCATCCGGCGGAAGGCTTCCGCCTTCGCCAAGTTGCCTGTAATTTTGATAAAGCCACGTATAGCTTTCCCTGATATCGGCCGCTATGTTTTCGAAGGCGATCCTTTCGCCTGCCATATTGGTGTCTGCAAGCAATGCCCCGGCGCTGATTCCTGCCTGAAGCATCGTATCCAACTCATCGGGGGTACAATCAAAAACCAGGTTTTCGAGCTGATAGATCAGGGTTGCCTCCTGGATATCCAGAAAGATGGAGGTGTTATCCCAGTCGAAAACAACATACGGAGGTTTAAACTCATTCCAACAGTTTCCTGCTTTTCCATAGGTGTTGATCAGTTTCACGATCTGTGCTTTATTGAATGGATCCCAGTTACCCGTTATCGTGTCGCTTATTTTATCCATGTTGCCGGCTCCAATGATTTTTGTCGGGATTAAGGATAATGAATTGAAAACGATGATTGCAAGCAAGAGTTTGGTGTTATTCACAGAGTAGTGTATTCGCATTATTGAACCTTATAAATGATAAAGAGACCTACACCAATGAAAACAACTCCCATGGCTTTATTGATCCATTGAATTGCATGTGAAGCCAACACTTTTCGTAGAAGCCCCGACAGATAACATTTCAATAAATCTGTGGAGAAAGCGGTCAGAAATACACCCGCAAAGAACTGCAATACGTTATAACTATGCAAGCCCCAGTTTTTTGCGGCGAACCCGACAATACCGATCCAAAAGATAAAACTAAAAGGGTTGGCAATATTCAACAGAAACCCTTTGGCCAGGATTAGGGCTGGTTTATTTTGTGAACCGATTACCGACGTAAGCTCAAGAGAGGGTGTCGCAGGTTTAAAAAGAGAAACCCCTCCCATGACGATAAGAATCAGCCCGGCAATAACCCCCATGATTCGGTCATCCCAGCCAAGAATCATCTCCGATAAACCAAAGTAACTGATACTGACCAGCATTATGTCGCTCAGCAACATTCCTGAGGCAAGAATGATCCCGGCATTGAGTCCGCGAACCAGGCTGGTTTGAAACAATGCCATGAACCCGGGTCCAATGGAGATTGTAATGGAAAGACCAAATATGACTCCCAGCAAAAAAGCATTCATATTGAAATTCTAACCGGCAAAACTAAGGAAATGATGTGACCGACAGTTGAGCAGTATCATGAAAAAAACCGATTTAACAATTATTTAAAATGACACACGTAAATCAGATAATACTAATATAAAAGGCGGGAAACCGGCTCTGTTAATAATTACTTAACATAAACTTCTTATTCAATTAATGTTCATGATTTGTGTTCCATATAATTTTACATCCATCGTTTTAGAGGTATTATGAAAATGAAAAAGAAACTTTTATTTATCGGTGGATCATTGAATCAGACAACGATGATGCACGAGATTTCGCGACATTTCGGTGATTGTGATTGTTTTTTTTCAGCCTTCTATGCAACCGGTACCATCGACTTTTTAGTTCGTAAAGGGATGTTGGATTTCACCATTTTAGGCGGCAGGTTCAGAGAATTGACTGAGAACTATTTCAAGGCGAATAACCTGGCAACAGATTATCAGGGAAAGCGCAACCGTTATGATCTCGTATTTACATGCCAGGATTTGATAATCCCAAAGAATATAACCAAAAGCAAAATTGTTCTGGTGCAGGAGGGGATGACTGAACCCGAATCATTTTTCTATCACCTTGTCAGAATGTTACCGTTGCCACGATGGTTGGCAAGCACATCTGCCACCGGGCTTTCAAATCGGTATGATCTTTTTTTTGTTGCCTCGGAGGGATACCGGGATTTATTCATTTCAAAAGGGGTTGATCCGTCAAAAATCAGAGTTACCGGCATCCCAAACTTTGATAATGCCATCCAGTTTATGGAAAACGATTTTCAACACAGCAACTACGTGTTGGCTGCAACCTCCGACAGGCGTGAAACACTGAATTTTGAAAATCGTCGGAAATTTATTGAAAAAACGCTGAGGATTGCAGCCGGACGACAGGTTATTTTCAAACTTCATCCCAATGAAAACTGGGATCGCGCTACCCGTGAGATTTCCAGATTCGCGCCCAATGCATTGGTATTTAAAAATGAGAATATCAATCCGTTGATCGCCAATTGCGAGGTGCTGGTCACCATCCACTCTTCGGTGGTTTATATCGGTATGGCTTTGGGCAAACAGGTATATTCTAACTTTAGTATGGATCAATTGATTAAACTTACCCCAATCCAAAACAACGGCACCTCTTCGGCGGCTATCGCCAGGATTTCAAGGCAATTGCTTTTGGATGAACCGGTTGAGTCAATCATTCACTGTGTTAAGTCAACAAACGATGAGCACACATCTTACCGTGCTGCCCGTTTAGGTTTGCCCTTATCATGAAAGTAGTTACAACAATCCAGGCAAGAACTTCTTCAACAAGGCTGCCAAACAAGGTTTTATTGCCGTTATGCGGTGAACCTCTATTAATCAGGGTGATCGAACGGATCAACAGGGCTTCACTGCATGGAACCACCGTTGTTGCAACCTCAACCATGCCCGAAGACGATGTTATCGAACAACTTTGCATTAAAAACGGCATTCATTGTTTCAGGGGCTGCATGAACGATTTACTTGACCGGCATTATCAGGTAGCCTGCAAATATGAGGCAGAAGCACTGGTCAAGATTCCTTCCGATTGCCCCCTGATCGACCCATTGATCATCGATCGTGTAATCGGCCATTATTTGCAGAATTTTCCTGCCTTTGATTATGTAAGCAATTTGCACCCGGCAACCTTTCCCGATGGAAATGATGTCGAAATTATGTCGATGGGAACGCTTAAAAAAGCCTGGGAAGAGGCCAAAAGGGATTTTGAAAGAGAACATACCACCCCCTATATATGGGAAAATCCGTCAAAATTCAACATCGGAAATGTTACCTGGCCGACAGGCCTCGATTTTTCAACTTCTCATCGGTTTACCATTGATTACGAGGAAGACTATCAATTCATCAATGAGGTTTACAACAGGCTATATCGGGTTAACCCGGGGTTCGACCTGGATGAAATCTTGTTTCTGCTTGAAATGAATCCCGGGATTCGGGAGCTGAACAAGCTGTATGCAGGACGCTACTGGTACGAAAATCACCTGGGTGAACTGAATACCATAATCGGTTATAAAAATAAAATTTCACACACATGAAGATTGAATTAATTCCAGTTAAAGAATTTACGCGGATTCTCGGGCTTGATCACAATTATTATACTGAACTTGAGGTCATTGCCGATATGTGCCGGGCAAATGCCCTTGCTATGGTTAAAAACGCAGGCTCGGGGCACCTCGGCTCAAGTTTCAGCTCCATGGATATAGTCACATGGCTTTATTACAGAGAATTGAACTTGCTTGAGGAAGGCTTTGAAAGTCCTCACAGGGATATATATTTTTCTTCCAAGGGGCATGATGTACCTGGTCTTTACGCTATACTGTTTTCACTGGGCATACTCTCGCAAGAGCAAATCCTCCGATTGCGCAGGATTGGCGGACTGGATGGTCATCCTGATATTTATATCCGTGGAATTGAAGCCAATTCAGGTTCACTTGGGATGGGTATTTCGAAAGGCCGCGGAATGGCCTGGGCCAAAAGAAAATTAAACCTGAAAGGAGATGTTTATGTCATGACGGGTGATGGCGAATTCCAGGAAGGCCAGAACTTTGAAGCTCTTCAGGCCTGTGTTCATCAAAATATCACCAACCTGACGGTTATCATGGACCATAATAAGGTACAGTCGGATCGTCCGGTTGAAAAGATCCTCACCCTGGGCGATATTGAGGCCAAAATCAGAAGTTTCGGCTGGCATGTAGTCAGGATCAATGGGCATGATTTTGCCGAACTTGACCATACATTCAGGGAGCTGAAAACCATCACGGATAAACCCAAATTCATCATTGCCGACACCATCAAGGGCAAGGGGGTATCATTTATGGAACATCCGGCTGCATTGCAAGATAACAATGGATTGTATCCCTGGCATGCCGGGGCTCCCGATGACGAATCCTTCACGCGTGCCTTTGCTGAAATCATCAACCGGAGCAATGAATACCTAACCGGCATGGGATATTCGCCACTGATAACTGCCGGTGCGGATACTTTGAAAACGCCCTCCCAGATAGAGCAAATCTACAATGCACTTGGTGAACCTGTCAGTTCCGCCTCACCTCTCAGTATTAACCTGAAATTGGATTCAGAATATGTGGTTGAGGCATATGGAAAAGAATTGTTAAACCAGGGATTGCTCCGTCCGGATATGCTTGTTTTGGATGCCGATCTTTCATCCGATTGCCGGCTTCGTGCCTTTGAAAGGGAGTTTCCCGACCGTTTCATTGAAAACGGGATCGCCGAACAGGACATGGTTTCGATGGCTGGCGGATTGGCAAAAATGGGTTTTCTCCCGGTAGTCAATTCCTTCGCGAGTTTTTTAGCATCCCGCGCCAATGAACAGATCTACAATAATTGCACTGAAAACCACAAGATCATATACGCTTGTCATTACGCCGGATTGATCCCGGCCGGTCCGGGAAAATCACATCAGAGCATCCGCGATATTTCGTTGCTGGGAGCTCTTCCAAATGTTGAGATCATCCAGCCATGCAACCCCGCCGAAACAGCAATGGTGTTGAATTATTGCGTAAATACGGCCACTGGCAATTGTGTTATCAGAATGAATATCAGTCCATCTCCCCGTCTGATTTCCCTGCCTGAATCGTATCAATTAATTAAAGGCCGGGGCGTAGTTCTTTCTCCGGGAAAGGATGCCCTGATATTTGCCTATGGTCCTGTGATGCTGAATGAAGCATTATTGGCCGCTGAAGTTCTGGCAACCCAGGGAATTGAGTTGGAAGTGATCAACATGCCATGGCTAAACAAGTTGGATATTAAATGGTTTGAGGGCATTATCACCAACCATACCTGGATTTTTGTTCTTGAGGATCATTCCCGGTATGGAGGATTGGGTGAATTCCTGATGTTTCAAATGATAAAAGCAAACCTGTTGAAGTGTAAAAATTTCTGCATTTACGCCATTGATGGTTTCCCTGCTTGCGGCTCTCCTGCTGAAGCGCTCAATTTCCACGGACTGGATGGTCAATCCTTAGCAAAACGAATTAAAATCGCAACCCATGCCAAATAATATTGATTTCAACCAGGATTATCCGGTCATTGACCGATCAAATGAACTGTATAGCAGAGCACAGGATTTGATTCCGTGTGGAACTCAAACCCTGGCAAAAGGGCCAACCCAGTATGTGAACGGTATTGCACCCAAGTATCTGTTAAAAGGTCAGGGATCGCACGTTTGGGATGTTGACGGAAATGAATACATCGATTACAACATGGGCATTGGACCATTGTCACTGGGTTATGCTCACCCTTTGGTTGATGAGGCAATCAGACAGCAGTTGGCCAATGGCATCACTTTTTCGCTGATGCACCCTCTGGAGGTTGAAGTGGCTGAATTATTACATGAAATCATTCCCAATGCTGACTCGATCCGGTTCAGTAAATCGGGGGCAGATGTAACCAGCGCCGCCATCAGGATCGCCCGTGCATACACAGGGAAGAAAAAAATTCTTTGTTGTGGTTATCATGGATGGCATGACTGGTACGTGAGCACGATTGCCCTCAGTGCTGGTATTCCCGGAAGTGTGAAAGATCTGACCTATACTTTTTCTTACAATGACATTGATTCTCTCATCAGGTCAATCGATGATGATGTGGCAGCAGTTATTCTTGAACCAGTGGTATTTGAGGCACCGGTTCATAATTTTTTACATCAGGTTGCCGAAACCTGCCATGAAAGAGGGATCGTTTTGATATTCGATGAAATGTGGACAGGATTCCGGATGGCGCTGGGAGGAGCACAGGAGTATTTCGGGATAGAGGCTGACCTGGCCACCTTCTCCAAGGCCATTGCAAACGGAATACCTGTTTCGGCATTGACCGGGAAAAGTGAAATCATGCAGGTGCTTGAAGATGAAGTTTTTTTCTTCACCACTTTTGGAGGAGAGGCATTGTCGCTGGCAGCCGCGAAAGCGACCATCCAGATAATGAAAGACAAAAATGTTATTTCAGCGATTTCAACAACAGGCGAAATCCTGAAAGAGGGATACAACAGGATTGCCAGGGATCTTGGTCTGGATTATACAAAAACAGTGGGTTACAATTTCAGAACCATGGTCACTTTTGACGGAAAGGCCGGAAATCCGCTGGAACTTAAATCGTTTGTTCAGCAGGAATTGATTAAGCGCGGCATTCTTTGGTCGGGCATGCACAATATAAGTTACGCACATTCAATTGACGATATCCAGTACACTTTGTTGGCATATAAGGAGGTATTATCGCTATTAAAAGAGGCAGTGACCAGCAATACAGTTTTTCAAAAAATCAGAGGGATTCCCGTGCAACCCACATTCAGGAAAACATCCGAATTTAATACCAAACCCCGCAATTTGTAACAGTGATGAACAACCTATTTTCGTTAAAAGGAAAAACAGCCATTGTTACCGGTGCATTGGGCTTAATCGGGCAGCAGCATTGCCGGGCTTTAAATGAAGCCGGTGCCTGTGTGGTGGTGGCCGACATCAATGAACACGAATGCTCGGAGTTTGCAAAAAATCACCTGGAGTATTCCATCGGACTTCATCTGGATGTTACTAAAAAAGAGACAATCAACAGGTTGCTGAAAGATGTTTTACTGCATTACCGAAAAATAGATATCCTCGTAAATAATGCAGCCATCAATGATATGTTTGAGAACCCAAAGGCTGCTACAGAAGAATCAAAATTTGAAAATTACCCGTTGAATTTATGGCAAAAATCATTGGATGTAAACCTCACCGGAGTTTTCCTTTGTTCTCAAGTAATTGGAAGTCAAATGGTCAGTAGAAAAAAAGGAAGTATCATCAACATCGGTTCCACGTATGGTGTTTCGGCCCCCGACCAGCAACTTTATCAGGATTCGGATGGAGGTCAGTCGTTTTATAAACCACCGGCTTATCCGGTGACCAAAGCCGGCGTTATCATGTTGAGCAAATACCTCGCTGCATATTGGGGTAAAAGCGGCATCCGGGTGAACACACTAACTCCCGGAGGTGTAAAAAATGGCCAGAGTGATTACTTTATCGACAAATATTCCATGAAAACGCCATTGGGCAGAATGGCGGAATCAACTGATTACAAAGGAGCTCTGGTTTTTTTAGCCAGTGATGCCTCAGCGTATATGACCGGAGCAAATCTGGTGGTTGATGGAGGATGGACATGTTGGTAAATAAAAACGTATATGGAAAGAATATTTGAACATGTCATTGAAAAAATCGGGAGAATAACCCTTTTGCTGACTGACTGCGATGGTGTACTCACAGACGGCAATGTTTATTATTCCAGTGAAGGCGAGGAGATGAAACGGTTTTCGATGCGCGACGGAATGGGGGTTGAACGGTTACTAAAACTGGCAATGGTTGAAACAGGAATTGTAACTGGCGAAAACTCAGAAATCGTGCTCCGCAGAGTTGAAAAGCTCAAAATCAAAGAATATCATCCGGGCAGTAGAGATAAATTTATTACACTGCAGGAAATCCTTATCCGGAGGGGGATCACTGCAGATCAGGTTGCATATATCGGCGATGATGCCAACGATTTGGAAATAATGAAAAATGTTGGCTTAACAGCCTGTCCGGCGGATGCGATGCCAATGATACAAGAGATTGCTCACCTGAAAATGACCGGAAAGGGAGGTTATGGCGCCTTCAGGGAATTCGCAGAAACCATTATTCAATTCAAACAAAAAACAAAATGAACATACAAAGAAGAGTACAGATAGGCGATCGCTTTATTGGGGATGGTGAACCAGTATATGTTATTGCAGAAATTGGCATTAACCATAACGGGAGTTTGAATATGGCGAAAAAACTGATCGATGGAGCCGTTTTTGCCGGTTGTGATGCTGTAAAATTTCAGAAACGCACACCGGAATTATGCACACCGATTGATCAATGGAATATTGAACGGGACACTCCATGGGGCAGAATGACCTATATCGATTACAGGCGGAGAATTGAATTCGGATTAAACGAATATGTCGAAATTGATAGATACTGCAAACAAAAAGAAATTCACTGGTTCGCATCCGTTTGGGATGAATGTGCGGTAGAATTCATGGAACAGTTCAATCCGGTTGCCTATAAAATGGCATCAGCTACAATTACCGACACAGAGCTCATTTCCAAAATCAGAGGCACCGGAAAGCCTGTCATTCTCTCCACGGGTATGTCATCTATGTACCAGATTGATCAGGCAATTTCTCTGCTGAACATCGATCAATTATTACTGGCCCAGTCTACCTCCTCTTATCCCTGTAAAGTAAATGAGTTGAACCTGATGGTTATTCGTTCGTTTGCAGAAAAATACCAGAAAATACCAATCGGTTATTCGGGCCACGAAACAGGATTGGCCCCAACCTATGCCGCAGTAGCGTTAGGCGCTTCGTTCATTGAGCGACATATTACCCTTGACCGGGCGCTTTGGGGAACCGACCAGGCTGCTTCCGTTGAAATAACAGGAATGTTCAGACTTGTAAAAGACCTCAGGGATATAGAAAAAGCCATGGGCGATGGCCATAAGATCGTGTATGAAAGCGAAAAATCTGCACAAAAAAAATTGAGAAAGATCAATGACCATCTGGTTTTAAATGAATAAGCCGGGCCGAGTGCAAAAAAGGAGAGAAAATCAGAAAACTGTACTCAGGGAATTTCCCTTTCTAAATACGATTACCGCCTCAATTCCATTGTGATCCGACAGGTATTCAGCACCTTTTCCCCATTTAAATTTTAGCACGGCAACTTTCCGATTGATCCAGTGTATAACGTGTGTGTTCCTGGTCAGAATATAATCAATCAGGCGGGGATTTGGATTGTTTGATTTAAACATGTCGTTGGATTCATCATCAAAGGTTATCTTCCTGCTTCCTGATATTGCCCCGTTTTCTGCATTCAATATTGATAGCATTCCCTCATAGCTTTCTCTTATTTTTTGATCAGTGTTAAAATCACCACAAATGATTTGAGGGGTATGCATGTCTGAAAAAGGGAGGATCAGTTTTTCAAAAATTTCTTCAAGTTGTTGATTTCTGATGGCCTGAGGGTAATCATCATCCTGCAAATGCGTGACGATCAATTGGAAAGAACTGTTTTGAAATTGTCCTTCGAATAAAGCTGCCCCTTTCCTTGCAAAAGAATCAAAGCCGGCAGATATTGAAAATTCGATTTCTTTCTTTCTTTCCAACGGAACTTTACTTAAAATCCAGATCCCACTGTTAAACCTCAGTGAAAAACTTGATCCGTTAACAGGGCCGTAGGTAAAGGGATATTGATTTTTCAGAGTATAGTGAATAACAGCGCGCGATTTAGCAGTAAATGCTTCCTGGAAAACGATAATGTCATAATCGCACGAATGAAGTGCATTTGCAATTGCCTCAGCCCGATCGTCATTTTCATTAAACAGTCCAAGAACAGGTAACATTCCAATATTCCATGAAAGAACTTTTAACTGCAGGGTCTTAAAGGGTATTGTATCCATAATTATACTATCAGTGATCACAATCTGATTCCCTTTCCCTGTCAAGCCCAAAAATATAAGAAGAAAAGTGAGTAGGAAAAAGCTGATTGTTTGGTTTGGCGTTCTTTTCATCCATTTGGAATTAAACAGGTGGAACAGACAGATTGGTGGAGAAGGGAAAATTTCATGCGGCAAAGATCAGATCATTCTTTCTGCAGGGTGTTAAGGAATTGTCAATTAATAATTAATAAAACATTAATATGGCAAAACCAGTGAACAACGACCAGAACGAATATTTAACGGTTATTTAACTATTTGTTAACATTGCCGAAGGCAACCCCACTTACATTTGCAATAAAATTAAAACCTATGAAACGCAAAGCAACCGTATTCACCCTGGCCATAATTACCTTGTTCAGTTACAATGTTCTGGCATCAAAAAAAGGGTCTAAATCATCAGGCTCTGAAAATCAGTCCTCAATTTCGGGAGTGATTATTGATAAAACATCCTTTGAAAAGCTTGCTGGTGTGACGATACAACTGCCTGGCACTGATCAGAAAATTTATTCCGATGCGAAAGGTGAATTCAAACTTCAAGGAGTTGCTCCGGGGAATTACAAGTTGAAAATCAACTGTATATCATACAAAGTCAAAGAGGTTTCAGTAAAAATCACAAAAGCTGAGAATGAAACACTCACGATCCTTTTAAATCCGATCGAGCCCTGATACCGTTTGTTTCTGTTCAGCATTGTCCATGCCTCTCATGGGATTGTTTTATTCACGGGATTATACCACGTCCGTGAAACCTGAAAAACATTGTCCGACCAATATCGTGAAAATAAGGAGAACGACTGGATGATTGCCGCAACCGCTCCGAAAAAAAAGATGGCTCCTAATCATTAGGGAACGAGGAGGGAATTAACATATGAATGATTCTGTCCACCTCTGGCATGAAGTGTTGGATCAAATTGAGGGATGAAATAGCAAGTTCCTGTTTTAAAGCAATTAACGATTGCATTTCCCCGGTTGAAACAGGTATTTTCGCATCGATGAATTTTTCTATTGCCACACGTAAAACCACTTTATCGTGCCAGTCGCCGATCATCATTTCGGTTTTATTAAACTCACTTAAAATCACATCAAGGCGCTTCCCGGGTTTAATCGAATAAACAAGCGTTGTGATGGTCGACATGGCTTTTAGTTGCTGGCGAATCGTATGAATTTCCTTATCTCCTGTGGCCTCTACCTGAAGACTTTTGACATTCAATGCTTTGCTTCTGATATATGATTCTGTTTTTTGACGAATTTTTACGATGGAATTGCTATAACAAATCTTGTGAATTAATTTATCCGTTTCTTCTAATTCAGATTCTCTGAATCTTTTTATCTGTTCAAGAAATTTCTTCACCGCTTTTTGCTCTTGTTCCTTCAGCCAGGAGATAAATGCAGGAAATTCATCCGGGTGAGTTTGTGAACTCGATAGAAGGATATAATTAACCTGCGTTTCACGAATTTTCCCGGCCTGACGGTAAAGTGGTCTGAACAGCTTTGCGCCCCCTTTTTGCTGAAACGTTTGAGGTTGTAACATTTCAAACAGCCCATATAGCGCTATGATTCTTTTAACATCCAACCGTGTTCTGTGGATATCTTTTGAGTCTCCTGTTATACCGGATTTATAAATGTTCGCAAGAAAGGATGTAGTCCGCTTTCGATAATACCGGTATAAGAATTCTCCAATCTCTTCCCTGTTCATTGATTTGGCGTTAGGTTACCCATTGGTTTCACAGTTACCATCAGATTGATCATTACCCGGTCTCAGCGATTTTATCGGCTGAGGCGATTAAATAAGCGTCACATAAACATGCTATACCCTTTTCAAATGCAAAAATCGGATTTTCTATCTTATTGAATGTTAACGAATTGTTAAATACTCAAGTTTTGGGGTTTCAGATTGATTCCACTCCGAAAAGTGGCAATAATAATTATCATTTGGCGAAAGATGGATATCCCCAACTTGCATTGCCCTTCAGCATGGCCCATACCGGGCACCTGCATCCGGAAAGATGCAGGTGGAGTGCAGAATATCATCTGTACGATAATTCTGATGGCTCAGTTTAATAACATTTGATGCCTGCATGAATTTTTATTGCAGAAAATAGTATTTTTACTTTTCATATCATAATTCAGCAATCATTGAATGACTCAAGAGGCCGGACACCTGATCTTTGCTGGTTTGCAACGTCCACAGCAGGGTCAATGGTCAACAGGTAACAAATTGAAATGAAAGTAGTTTCGAAATGTCTTTTCAGCATACCCGTCATTCTTTCCCTGACAGTATGGGTTTATAATTGTCCCGTACAAGGGTCACCGGATACATTTCTTAAACCAGATACGCTCTATATTCCCTATACTCATTCGGAAATCACCATTGATGGCTCTTTGGAGGACTGGAGTATATACACATCCAGATCTTTTTCAGATTCAAATTTGAGGCTTCGTATTCCGGAGGGATATAAAATCTCGGATGTTTATCCCGGAATTGACACCTCGGATATCAGGGAGCCCTTGTCACGGAATTCATGTATTACCCGCCTTTGCTGGAATAAAGATGATCTGTACATTGCATTTATCGTGAAAGACTGCCATTTGCTTGGTCAGTGGATCGGAGGGTGTGATAATCCATATATCTACCTGAATGATGCCATTGAGGTGTATGTTGATACGAGGAACGACAGCAAATCCAGAATGGATCTCAATGATTACCAGTATATCGTGGATATTCACAATCAGCAGGCGGCGTTCAGGGGAACCATCAGTACCATCAACAACGATTCTATGGCAGTTCCAAAGGAGTCGGGACAGAATCTGATATTCAAGAGTGCTGTTATGGTGACCGGGAGCCTGACCGGCCACTACGACAGCGCTGGAGTGTACGTGGTGGAAGTACGTATACCATTTCTCTCTTTAGGACTGGAACCTGTTCCCAACGACACACTCAGGATCAGCCTTGGAGTGCAGGATGCGGACTACATTTTTGCGGATCTGACCAACCGCATGGAAGTCTCCTATAACCGTGCATTCGACTGGGCGGGATACAATGATTTCGGGTATCCGAAAGTGTGGAAGACTGCTATACTCTCGGGGCGACCCTCCTGGTATACAAGAATTTCGGAAGGTTACCAGAGATATTGGCTGGGGATTGTACTGTTTCTGCTGGGAAGCAGTGGGATGCTGATCTTCCTGCTTTTTCTCTACACCAGGGAAAAATCAAGACTCCCATCCAGCGAATCGCTTGAAAAGAGCCCGGTGGGTCAGCGGATCGTAATCCCTGATCAAACAACCGGATCGCTTAGTACAGGTGGAAAGACGATGGAGGAAGCGATACAATTTATCAGGGATCATTATAAGACCCAGATCAGGTCGGAAGATGTGGCCAGCCACCTTTCGATCTCGCTGCGCAACCTGCAGCGAATCACGCGGGACGAGATGGAATGTACTCCCACCGGTCTTATTGCCTTGGTGCGAATCCGCATGGCTGCAGATTTCCTTCTCAAAAAACAGGGAAATGTGAGTCAGGCTGCCTACGAATTTGGGTTTTCCGATCCGGCCTACTTCTCCCGTATCTTTAAACAGCACTTCGGAATCTCTCCTTCCGATTACCTGTCCAGGAATCAGTCGTGACGACAAATTCACCTGGCTTGCAACCCATGTTCTTGTAATTTCCTGTCACTTTCCTGTCACAATAACCAAAAAGTACCTGTTTTTGTCGTTTGAATCCAAACAATAGCTATTCCGGTTATAGCCATTTGCTGCTTCTGTAATTACTTTTATCAGGTGGATTTTCTTCGACAAAACCGGACCATTTTAATATGTTGCCTTATAGCCATGGCTGGATTATTGATCATCCGCAATTCGCTGATCCCGGTCATCGTATTCGTATTACTGCTTTTATTGCTATTTATCCAGGTATTAATCCTGGAGATTACCAAACTTCAGGAGATAATTATCCAGGGTATTGCCATATCTCTCATCATCCTTTCAACATTCATTTTAATACTTCAAAAATTATGAAAAATTGCATTCATCTCCTGGTCGCCATGATGATCAGTGTAAATGGTTTCGCGCAAGTGAGCATCAACAGTGAAGGACTTCCGCCCGATAACTCAGCCATGCTCGATATTCGTTCAACATCCAAAGGCATGCTGGTGCCCCGGATGACAATAGCCCAGCGCAATGCCATCAGCCTACCTGCAACCGGGCTTTTGGTATATTGTACCGACAGCAAACAATATCACTACAATAAAGGAACCATCGAAGCGCCGAACTGGATACAGTTAAGCAGCCAATGGCTTTCATCAGGCAACAATACCTATTTTTCCTCCGGGAATGTCGGAATCGGAATTAGTGACCCCATGCAGGCATTGCATGTGAACGGAAAAATCCTGGCCGAGTATGGCGCTTCTACTATAGCTTCCTATCGCTTTGGTGACGGATCGGAAAATACCGGATTCAGCAGTTCTTTTGTCAATTCCATCTCCTTTGTCAATAACGGTGTACAATCTGCGAATATTGACGGGTCTGGCAGGATGATCATAGGGACGGGAACACCGGTTTCATCAGCGCAATTGGAGGTTCAATCGACTGCGCGTGGATTTCTGCCGCCCCGGATGACGAAAACCCAGCGAGATGCCATTTCATCTCCTGCTACGGGGCTGATGATCTATAACACGACAACCGGCGAGGTAAATGTATTTAACGGAACTTTCTGGTCGAACATCGACGGAACCGCTGCAGACACATGGCGATGCGGGCAGTTGTTCAAAGACACCCGCGACGGGAAGTCATATAGCACCGTTCAGATCGGAACACAGTGCTGGTTTGCAGAGAACCTGAATGTCGGATCACGAATTCCCGGGAGTCAGGATCAGGTAAGCAACACGACAATGGAGAAATATTGTATGGATGACCTGGAGTCAAACTGCACCCAATATGGTGGTCTTTACCAGTGGGGTGAATTGATGCAGTATGCAACGACCGAGGGTGCCCGGGGCTTGTGTCCGAATGGTTGGCATATCCCGACAGATGCGGAATTCGCGTTGCTGGCGACCTCTCTGGGAACTGCAAGCGTTGCAGGAGGACTGATGAAGGAGGCAGGAACAACCCATTGGACCACCCCCAATACAGATGCTACCAACAGCAGTGGGTTCACTGGTCTTCCGAGCGGCACGCGGAGCAGTGCAGGAACTTTCATGTTTCATTACAGCTTCGGATACTTCTGGTCTTCGTCAAAGAATGATGCATCCTCCACCTGGCATAGCAAGCTCAGTTACAATAACGCTACTTTGGGCTGGAGTCTGAACTTAAATGATGTTGGTTGTTCCTGCAGGTGTATAAAAAACTGAAGTGACCTGCCGCAATAACAGCACACGATTGAGCAATAATACCTCCGGGAAAACGATAATGACGTAATCGTAAGGATTAAGCGAATTACGAATTAAATCAGCGGAACAGACATATCGGTGGATATCTTTTGAGTCGCACGTAATGCAGTGTAAAAAGTCGTTCGGGAAAGATCGTATCTTTGCTCCGAAGTTGGTTTAAATCCCCTGCTCTTGAAAAGACCTTCAAAGACCGTTGCGGCACTCCTGGCAATTTTTCTTACAACGGCACTTTTCGCCCAGGAAGGGAATTTTCAAACAAGGTTTGATTCTCTGTATAACAAAGCCTTGGGCAGCCTTGCAACCGATGTCAGCGCTTCCGTCAGATGTCTCGAAACGCTTTCTTCCTCCGGTGATGAGCTTTCGATAGTGCAACAAGCCAGGCTCAGCTACCTGCAGATGAGGATTTACGAGGTCGATCAGGCAGCGCTGTCAATTTCCGGGAAAAATCAATTTGCTGCTCCTGATTCGCTTAACTTTCCTGACTCTTTGCAATTCGCTGCCCGCAAGTACCTTGAACGGTCTTTTCCCGACCAGGCCATCCCGCTCCTGATGCAGGCTATTGAGATTCTCCCCGGAAATACTGCGGCTGCTGACTATGTGAAGCTTGAACTCTGCGAGGCCTATCGCCAGAAACAGGAATACAGCAAAGGGATCAGTTTGATCTACCGGCTTCTTGAACGGTCTGTTCCCCTTTCCGATAAAAATCATGCTTATGCCTGGAATCGCCTGGCAGCACTATACAACGAATCCGGAAATCCCCGCGAAAGTTATAGGGACTCTGTTTTCAAGTACTCTCTTTTATGTCAGGAACTATCTGAAAAGACCAGCAATAAGCGGGATCTTGCGACGTCACAGAATGAGCTGAGCTATCAGTATATCCTGTGTAAGAATTATGATAAAGCACTTGATCTGTCGCAAAAGTCAGTTTCCAATTTCCTGGCAGCCCGACTGCCTTTCCAGGCCATGAATTCGTTGATCAACCAGGGCAATATCTATATCAGGAAAAAAGACTACCACTCGGCATTGGAGTCCCTCGATCAGGCAACCCGGCTTTCGCCCTTATGGAAGAACAGGAATCTCTACATGCGGATATATGAGATATATGCCATTGCTTTTGCGGGTCTTGGAAAATACAGGGATGCCTATGATTTCCAGAACCTTTATAACCTCTTGAGGAGTGAATTTTACCGGGACCGGATGAACAGCCAGATCATCGAGCAATCGGCCAGGTACGACCTGTTTGTCAAAGAACAAAAGATCATAGAGGAGCAGAAAAAGAATGAATTTAACCATCGCCAGATCATTCTGCTCATCATCATCTCCCTCACACTTACCCTTGCCTTTGTCTTCAGCCTCTTCTATTTCAAGCTGAGAAGACAAAAAGCCCTGAAACAAAAGTTGATCGAGGCAGTTGTGGAAACGGAAAACAACGAGCGAAGGCGCATTGCCCGTGACCTTCACGACGGGCTCGGGCCGGTTATTTCAGCCATCAATCATTATTTTCAGGCTTTCCTGGATGCGAAACCCGAAAACAGGGAGGCCATCCGGGACCGGCTGCAGGTCGTGATTTCCGAGGCAATCGATGAAGTTTCCAGAATCTCGCATAATATCAGTCCCCACGTGCTGGAAAAACACGGGCTGATTACCGCACTGCATAATTTGTTGGCGCCCTTGATGGCCAATGGAAAATATGAGGTTGCATTTACACCGGAATTTGACGAAAGACTGGATCCAAAGATCGAACTGGCGGTTTACCGCTGTATCACTGAACTGGTCAACAACACCCTGAAACATGCG
>DYQT01000241.1 GCA_020719165.1 Draconibacterium orientale
GATGATGTGATGATGTGATGATGTGATGATGTGATGATGTGATGATGTGATGATTTGATGATGTGATGATTTGATGATGTGCTATTGATGAGCATTTATCGGGTGGGTGTTAGTTTTCGAATTCAACAAGTAAGGTGCTGCTTTCCACCCGATCATGAACGGCTACGTTGATGGCTTTAATGATCGCATCACGTGGTGAAACAATCAAATTCTCCATCTTCATGGCTTCGATAATCATGATTGATTCGCCCTTCTTCACGGTATCCCCTGTCTTCACCTGGATTCGGATTACTTTTCCAGGCATGGGCGACGTAACATGGTTGCTGTCGCTGCCGTGGCTATCAAATAAAGAGGCGAAAACCGAATCGGCAAGAATATCATGTCTTTTCATATGGAAAATATGTCCTTTGGATGTTACATAAGCATGGTTGTCAACATCTTCAGAAATCCAGGCAGCATAATGGTGATGATTAATGGTATAGTCGATGCGGTTTGGTGAAAAAGCCAAAGGGGCAGCATGGTACCGAACTCCCTTCAATTCAAACACATAATGATTGCTGTCGCAGCCCGGCACTTTCACTGCTATTTCTGCCTCTTCGAACTGCATTCGGATATTCATCACATTCCGCCAATATCCGATAGTTTCCCATAAATTGGGTTGTTCACAACACCCTGAACTAGTTTTAAGGTTTTTCTTGAGGGTGAACATCAGGTAGGCAATTACCGGCACATGCATCGAAATTTCGTTCTTTTCAGCCACGATCTCCCCAACAATTGCGGGGGTGTGCTCGTCGCAGAATTTCGTAGTAATCGCGTTGGAAATGAATGCTTCACTTTGCAGCAATTTCACCAGGTATGTGATATTTGTTCTGATGCCGTGAATGATATAATCGTCAAGTGCGCTCAGCATGGTCAGGGTGGCTTCATGGCGGTCTTTCCCCCACACCACCAGTTTACAGATCATCGGGTCGAAAGAACTTTTTATTTCCGTATTGGCTGTAATGCCTGTATCGATGCGTATTCCGGCAACTTCAGGCTCTTTGTAATATGTCATTTTCCCCGGTGAAGGCTGGAAATTGTTAGCCGGATCTTCGGCATAAATCCGGCATTCGATGGCGTGGCCGTGCTGGTGAATATCCTCAGGCTTAAGCCTGAGGGTATTGCCGGCAGCCACGTGGATCTGTTCCTCAATCAGGTCGATTCCCAAAACCATTTCTGTAACAGGATGTTCAACCTGGATGCGGGTATTCATCTCGAGGAAATAAAAATTCAAATCCTTGTCAACCAGGAACTCGATGGTACCGGCGCTGTTGTAACCGATCGCCTTTCCGATGGCAACCGCCGCGGCTCCCATTTTTTCGCGTACTGCGGGAGTCAGTGTTGGTGAAGGAGATTCTTCAATAATTTTTTGATATCGGCGCTGGATGGAACATTCACGCTCATAGAGGTGAATCACATTCCCAAAGTCATCACCGAGGATCTGAACTTCGATGTGGCGGGGTTCTTCAATAAATTTTTCGATGTACACCGTTTCATCTCCAAAGTAGGCTTTTGCCTGGCGGCTCGTAGCTTCGATGGCCTCAGCAAGCTCACTTTCGCGGTGTACAATGCGCATTCCTTTGCCTCCACCGCCCGCGGCAGCTTTGAGCAACACGGGGAATCCAATCAGATGTGCTCTCTTTTCAAGCTCTTCCTTAGTTCCGTTGAGCCCTTCGGTCATCGGGATATTTATCTTTTTAACGAAAGCCCGTGCCTCGATTTTATTCCCCATGATCTGCATGACTTCAGGGCGGGGGCCGATAAAAATCATACCAGCTTCGACGCAGGCCGAAACAAACAGAGGATTCTCAGCTAAAAAACCATACCCGGGATGAATTGCATCGCACCCGGTTTGCTGTGCAACCTCAATTATTTTCGGGATATTCAGGTATGTTTCACTGAGTTCAACTTCGCCGATGCAATAGGCTTCGTCGGCCATGGTCACATGGAGTGAATCGGCATCGACCTGTGAATATACGGCTACGGTTTTTATTGCCAGTTTCCGGGCAGTCCGCATGACCCGCACTGCGATCTCGCCACGGTTTGCGATGAGTATTTTGTGTATTACTTTCATGCTATTTTACCCAATTCGGTTTGCGTTTTTCGAGAAATGCATTCATTCCCTCCTGTCCCTCTTCCGAGGCCCTGATTTCGGCAATCATCTGAGCTGTATAGTCATATGCTTCCATCAGTGAAAGTTTGTTGGCTACATCATGGATCAGGGTTTTACATTGGCTCATGGCTTTAGGGCCACTGGTGCGTAAAAGGGCAATTACCCCGGAAATTGTTTCTTCAAGAATTTCACCCGGCACCGATTTGTTTACCAGCCGGAAATGTTCGGCTTCACGGCCCTTTATCCTTCTGCCGGTAAGCATGAGCTCTTTGGCTCCGTATTCTCCCACCCGCTTGATCACATAGGGCGAGATGCAGGCCGGCACAATGCCGATTTTCACTTCACTCAGGGAGAATGTGGCATCGTCGGTACAATATGCCAGATCGCATGCAGAAAGAAGTCCGTTGGCCCCGCCAAGCGCTACCCCGTGAACAACAGCCAGAGTGGGCTTCGGGCAGTTGTAGATGGTTAAAAAGCACTTTGACAACAGCAGGCTTTCGGTATAATTCTGTTCGTAACTGTTTTGAGAAACGGCCTTCATCCAGTTCAGGTCGACTCCTGCGCAAAACGATTTGCCTCTGCCCCTGATGATCACACAAAGAGTATTTGAATCAATGGTTTCAAGACATTCAGTGAGTTCACGCAGCATTGTTTCATTGAAGGCGTTGTGAAGATCAGGGCGGTTCAGCCAGATCGTGAGAACTCCGTTCTCCTGTGATAATTCTATGGTTTTGTACAATGTCATGGATTTTAAATGTAAAAAATATTTGGCTAAAGCCAATTTTGTTGTGAACCTGCAAACCAATAGCTAAAGCTAAAGGCAATTCAAAGATAGATTACATTCTGAAAATTCCAAATTGTGTTTTTTCATATTTCTTGTTTTGAGAAATGGCGATCGCCAAACCCAGTATTTTGCGTGTATCCACCGGATCAATGATGCCATCGTCCCATAATCGGGCTGTGCTGAAATAAGCAGAACCCTCTTCTTCGTATTTTTTCAAAGTGGTTTGAAGAATCTTTTCACGGTCCTCCGCGGATAATGTTTTCCCTGCTGCTTTAAGCTGATCCTCTTTTACCGTGATCAGCACATTGGCAGCCTGTTCGCCTCCCATGACAGAAATTTTTGAATTCGGGAACATGAACAGGAATCGGGGTTCATAGGCACGGCCAGCCATTGCGTAATTGCCAGCTCCAAAGGAACCGCCAAAGACCACTGTGAATTTCGGCACATTGGCATTCGCCACTGCATGAACAAACTTCGCCCCGTCGCGGGCAATGCCGGCACGTTCGTATTGTTTTCCCACGATAAATCCGGTAATGTTCTGTAAAAACAGGATGGGGATGTTCCTTGAGGTGCAAAGCTCAACAAAGTGGGCCCCTTTGAGGGCTGTTTCGCCGAAAAGCACGCCATTGTTAGCCAGAATACCAACCGGGAAGCCCATGATCCGGGCAAATCCTGTAGTTAATGTTGGCGCATAACGCTCCTTGAATTCGTGAAAAAGACTGCCATCAACGATCCGGGCGATGATCTCCTTTGAGTCGACCGGTTTTTTAAGATCAATGGGTAAAATTCCGTACAGCTCTTCCGCATCATATGCCGGCTCTTCGATGGGATGAGACTCAATCGCCTGAAATTCTTGGCGTTGTATTGATTCAAAGATATTTCTGCATATCTGTATGGCATGCACATCGTTTTCGGCCAGGTGATCGGCCACCCCCGAAATCATGGTATGTACCTCGGCGCCACCAAGTTCTTCAGCCGAAACCTCTTCGCCTGTGGCCGCTTTCACCAAAGGAGGACCCCCAATGAAGATCGTTCCCTGGTTTCGAACAATGATGGTTTCATCGCTCATTGCCGGAACGTAGGCACCACCCGCGGTGCAGGAACCCATCACCACCGAAATCTGAGGGATTCCCTGGGCAGAGAGTCTGGCCTGATTGAAGAAAAAACGTCCGAAATCATACTTGTCGGGAAACACATTGGCCTGTTCAGGAAGAAAAACCCCTCCTGAATCAACAAGATAAACGCATGGAAGCCGGTTTTCCATGGCAATTTCCTGTGCCCTCACATGTTTTTTTATGGTCTCTTTAACATAAGTGCCCCCCTTCACCGTTGCGTCATTGGCTACAATCATCACCTCTTTTCCATGGATCACACCAATACCTGTAATAATTCCGGCTGAAGGAAACCCATTGTCGTAGAGTCCGAATGCTGCAAGCGCTGAAAGCTCAATAAACGGGGTGTTCCTGTCAATCAGAAGATCGATTCGTTCCCGTGCCAGAAGCTTACCCCGCTCCTTGTGTCGTGCAACAACCTGCTCCGGACCGCCTTGCCTGATATCAGACAATGTGGCCTTGAACCGATTGAGCAATTTGAGGTATTCATCGCGGTTGAGCTTGAATTCCGGGCTTCCCGGATCAATTTTACTTTTTATTCGAAACATGTTTTAATATTGAGAAACAATGAGTTGAATATATCCAAATGATGATTATCGGTTTTTGCTTATCGCCTACTAAATTAAGAATAATTCTAAATTAAACAAACTATTTCTAAAATATCTGCCGTAACTTTGCGCTGCATTAAATGTTCTTTCAGGATTATTTATTTAAATAACCGCAATAGACACAATAGACACAATAGGCACAATAGACACAATAGACACATTAGCACATTAGCACATTAGCACATCAGCACATCAGCACATCAGCACATCAGCACATCAGCACATCAGCACATCAGCACATTAGCA
>DYQT01000502.1 GCA_020719165.1 Draconibacterium orientale
ACCTGGATAAAATTCACGATGTTCCGTAATAATCCAACCTTTTCAGCATTTCCTTATTTGGTTTGTAGCAATTGAATTAGAGCGCTGATCAATTCGGGTTGGATCATTCCACCGCCAGGCTGTTGACCGTTTGGGGCGCCACCTTGTGGAGCGCCCGCGCTTCCATTTTGACCTTCGGCTGGGGGTGTGCCTTCGGGGGGCTGACCATTCGCTTTGGGCGTTTGTCCGCCTTGACCCTGTCCGCCCATGCTGATTTCCTTTTCGGTCATAATGGTTTGGGCAACCTCACGCGTGATCTGCATCTCCGAAATTGCTTTGACCTGTTCAGGTGTCATTGCTTTCAGAATGTCTTTTATGATCGCGTCAATTTGCGCTTGTGTTTCTGCGCTGACTGTCAGGGGTTGTGCTGCGGGGTCACCCTGAGTTCCTTGCATGCCTTGCGCGGGCATCATGCTTTCCACGATAGTTTTTAGGTTTGTGTATAACGGGATAAGAAAGCCAGCCTGCTCTTTTGAAATAGACAGGTTTGTGCTTTCCAGTTTGAATGTCCCCAACATAAGTTGTTGTTCAATCGAAACAGCATTTTCATAGGCTGCATTCAACTCGACAGTTGCGGGAGCAGATACGGGTGCGGCTTTTATTGCCACTTCTTCGGTTGGCGCAGATACAATAATTGGAGCCGATGCCGTTGTAGCCGTAGGCGTTACCGCCGAAGCACATGCGCCCAGTAAAAAGGTTGTGAGGATGGCAAGCGAAAGGGTCGTAGTTAATTTTTTGGAATTCATTTTTTCTCCTGATTCTTTGATGTGGGTTTACTTCTGCATCATATCGAAGATGTATGGAAAACTTGTCAAAGAGTTGCGGAGAAATTATGTGGATTGTTAAATGAAAAATAATTCGGCGGAATGAAATCCTGTCTCAATGTATCTATTTATAGCATCGCAGATCCAATGATAATATGGCATAAATCCAAAACTGCTGTAACTGATCACTTTAGTTTGATAGAAACTCTCATTTGTAATGCACGCTCATTTAAAGTTGAAATCATTCAAGATCAATTCAAAATCATCCTGATGTTGT
>DYQT01000503.1 GCA_020719165.1 Draconibacterium orientale
TCGGTGTAAAACAGCCGCAAAATATTTCTTGACAAGCAAAAACAGATCCCCTATACCCCCACCTTAGAAAAACAATGTCTTATCAATAAAATGAACAGAAAGGATGATATCATTATGCGTAAGAACATTATTGGCATGGTAATCGTGTTGTTCATGGTTTGTTTCGTATGGTCAATTGCGTCGGCACAATCACAGGAGGACAGTGAACTGCAAAAGTTTCAGGGCGCCTGGGTAATGGTTTCAGCAGAAATGGATGGAAAGAAAGTTCATGACGACCATATAAAACAAAGTAAAATTACCTATGTCGGGAATAAAGTTGAAGTTATCACACCGCATCAGCACAAAGAAAAAATCATCGGCACAATAACGAAATTCGACACAACCAAGAGCCCGAAGGAAATGCACTATGTTCGTTCAATAGGCCCTAATACTGGTACCCCTGTTGTCGCGATATATGAATTCGATGGGCCTGATCAATACAAAATTAGCTTTCACCCCGCAGGAAAAGATACCCCCAAGAAATTCGGATCAAAAGCCGGTTCCGGTCATATCTGGCATACCTGGAAACGGGTGACGAAGTAATCAATTCCCATTTGTCGCATATGCTGAATGCTAACTAATACTCAAAAGTTAGCATTCAATCTTTTTCATATCTTATTTGATTTCAGACTATTATCTCGATTCCGTCTTTTTGTTTGGAGGTTTTATTAACATACACTACCGGAATTTCAGACTTTTCAGTCTGGTTTTCGCCCTGGTGCTCCTATTGCAGCTAACTGCATGCGGCAGTGACGCAAATAACAACACCAATTTTCCGGTGGTGGTGTTCTCAGATGTCCATTTTAACCCCTATTATGACGCAAAACTTTTCCCGCAACTTGTTGCTGCAGATGCCAGCCAGTGGGCAGCTATTTTCAAGAGTTCGACGCTGCCGGAGCCTTCAACCTTTGGCAGTGATGCCAACTATCCCTTGTTTGCGCTGGCGCTCTCAAGCATCAAGCAGAACCTGGGGGCAAGTCCGCTGATTATCTTTACCGGCGATATTCTGGTGCATAGTTTTTCGGAACAGTTTTACCAGAA
>DYQT01000042.1 GCA_020719165.1 Draconibacterium orientale
GTATTCATCGGAAAACTTGCTGAGAAAAATATCATGCTCAACAGAAAAACCCTGGCCGATTTAGCCATGAATAACCCGGAAGCCTTTAAAGCCGTTGTGGAAGAATGTAACAGCTAATTGTAACCGAATAAAGCCAAAAAAAAGCCGTTCTGAACAGTCAGAACGGCTTTTTTCATGGTTTAGGGGGGAGTTTCAGATAATTTTCGATAAATCCGGCGATTTTCTCAGCGGGTAAACGCTTGGCGATAATCTCTTTCTTTTTATTCACCAGGTAGAGAACCGGTGTAGAAATAATATCATACTGGTCGTGAAAATCACCGGTTAAAGTGCGTGGTCCATCCACATTAATCCACGTCATGTTCTTTTTTTTAATGGAGTTTTTCCATTTCACCATCGATGTGTCGGAACAAACGGCAAAAACCTCAAATTTGAACTTTTCCCTGGCAACATCATAAAACTCCTTGATTATTGGAATCTCTTTCTCACAATGTCCGCAATCTGGATCCCAGAAAAGCAACAGTAAAAAATCAGCCTGAATGCTGTGCATCGAAATCAACTGATAATTAGTGTCTTGCATGATCATGTTCGGAGCTACCTGACCAAGTAGCAAGGGCCGGATTTTATTCGCTTTTTTAATAATATTCTCATTCACGGTTTTTGTGATCCAGGTTGTTTGTCCTGTAATATAATATTTATCAACAAGATAAATGAAAACTTTATCAAATCCCATATACTCTGGATTCTCATATCGGTATGTGAAAAACCAGATGAGATATTTAAACATCTCGGGATTCGGTCGTGTTCTTTCTACCAGGACGTCAATTTCGCGGATTACACTGTCAGGGTTTTGAACAACTAAATTGTCAAAGTATTTTTTAAGTTTGTTATGAAATACAGGTGTTCGCAGAAGTCGATCATCAGTAAAACTGGTGCCATCCCAGTAATGAGCCTTGTAATAGCGGTAAGGAAAGGTTGAATCCGGTTTGCCATTTGCCAGAAGGGGCGTTTCAGGGATCTCCGGTTCCCTCATGGCATTGATCATGAAGGCTGTAAAGGAGTCAGGATACTTGTCAACAATTCCAAGTTTATAAGCGATCAACTCTTTGTTGATCCCGGTGATTTTTTCCGAATACACTTTCAGCGTGTCTTTTTGGTCACCGGCGAGTTTCGATTTTTTATCCAGTTCCTGCACCTGGTCAAATTTCATACGGTTATAGCGCAGATATTTATAAAATAGTTCATTTTCCGGTGAGTCTTTGATGATCATTTTTTCTACCAGATTGCCCAGCGTGGTTTCCATGGAGAATTTATGGTCTTTGTTTACGGCGAAATCAAAATACTGCTTATCGGTAATTACCAGTAAGTAAAGCCCTTTTGGCAGATCCGACGGAGCCTTATACACACAACGCCCCGAACCATCTACTTTTAAGGTGTCTTTAATGTAGGTGCCGTTGCTGTAATAATAGGCAACCATGCAGGTGGTATCCTTTAATCCATTGATTTTAAATTTTATAAGATAATCCTGCTGTCCGTAAGTATGTGTGAATATACTTGCCAACAGGAGAAACAGCAATGGAATTCTGAAATTATACATAGAGATTGTTTAGGGCTTATTTGCCATCGTTAATGGAAGTGTGTTCTTTGCGTAAAAGGTCATTAACCGTTTTTACAGGATTAAAAGTGATGATCGGCACCTCTACAAATATGGTTATCCACTTGGCCATGGCACCGTTCCATAGCCCAGGCAATTCCTGTGCCTTAAGTGTTTTACCTCCGCTTGATTTCAGGGAAATAAAACCGGTGTTTTCATCAACGAAAGCTTTTAAATCGAAAGGATTCCCTTCAAAATCTTTAGTACAGCACACCAGATCGACCGGATTAAAATGGGTTGCCTGGTCAACAATGAGTTTCTGAGCCGGGTCTTTAAAATTGATCTGCGAAGATTCAACAATTTGCAGGGATAATGTATGATTATCACCCATAACCCAAAACGGGCCGCCGCCTGGTTCGCCTTCATTTTTCACCATTCCGCAGGCGCGAATGGGCCGGTTTAGAAGGTTTTTCAGGTATTCAACCTGATCGTTGAAAGAATATGATGGCAGAACGCCGGGATGGTCGAGGAAGAGCTTTTCTCTTGAAAAGTCTATCATTTCCTGAATATCTGCATGAGTAGTGCGTTGCGAATGTAACTTAATCAAAAATCCTGAAATGGTCTCTCGCAGAAAAAGGAGATATCCCGCCAATAGTTTTTTAAATTGATACGTAGTATCTTTTAGACGATCGGGAACAATGTTGTCAATGTTTTTAATGAAGATGATGTCACCATCAATCTCATTCAGGTTTTCAAGCAATGAACCGTGTCCGCCAGGTCGGAACAGCAGAGAACCATCGGAATTACGAACGGGCTGGTTGGTTTCATCCACGGCAATTGTATCCGTAGAAGGTTTCTGTATGGAAAAGGAAATGTTGTATTTCACATCGAACTTTGCCTCATAAATGCTTTTAACGGTTGCAAAAAGTTCCAGAAATTTCTCCTTGTGCTCCGGGGAGATGGTAAAATGGATGCGGGCAGTATGGTCATGATCTTTGGTGTAGGCTGCCGCTTCAACCAGATGTTCCTCTGCAGCAGTGCGGGAACCATCTGCGTATTGATGAAATTTCAGCAGCGCTTTGGGTAAATTAGAATAGTTAAGGCCTTTGACTGACAAAATATAATCGATGATGGATGAATAGTCTCTGCTTTCGATGAGGTGGTCGAGTGACTTTCCCGATTTTGCAACCACCGCCGACAAATCATCGAAGAAAGCGATCTCGTTGAGGTGGTTGATGAAATAGTACACCGAATTGAAATGTTGCTCATTTAAAAAAAGTTGTAATCCTTTTTCATCATTGGTGTATTTTTCCATGAACTCAAAAAGGTGTTTGAACATTCTGCTGGCAGCACCCGAAGCAGGCACAAACTTTATCACTTTCAGCGCGGGCAAATTTGTTTCAAAATAGTTGAGAAAAAAAGTCTGCTGTTCATCGTTAAACCGCAAAATGCCATCGTCGGCAGTAGCAGGTCTGACAAGGCGAATGAATGGAAATCCGGCGACAAAATGGTCAATTTGTTTTTCAATGATATGAAGATCCATTCCCTTGTTTCCGATCTGGCTGAAATCCTGTTTCGTGAACATAAATAGTTTTTTAGTAATTTAGGGCAAATTTATCGTAAAAAAATGAAAAAGATAATAACTTTTCTGATTTTGATCAGTGTTTCTGTTGCGAACATGGCCCAGGTTGCCCCACAGAAATATTTTGTTGAATTTATGGATAAAACCAATTCACTATACTCTGTCAACAGTCCGCACCAGTTCCTTTCAAATCGGGCAATCGAACGAAGAGAACGGCAGGGGATTGCCATTGAATTAAATGATATACCGGTAAACCAATCCTATATAAACAGGGTGAGGTCGTACAATGTCACGATCCTTACAAGGTCAAAATGGTTTAACGGAATCACCATTTACTGTCTGAATCCATCAATAATTGATACAATTTTACAACTTCCATTTGTAAAAAGAATATACAAGTGTAATGTGTATAATAATGTAAATAGCTTAATATCTGTTAATAAAGATGTGTCAAATGAAGTATTACATTATCAAAGAGACCGTGTCAGGTTTCCTGCTCAAACCGGTAACTTTTGTAACACTGGTTATGATTATGGTCCCTCATTCCAACAAATCCATATGCTGAATGGCGACAGTTTACATAAACTCAGTTACCGGGGTGAGGGAATGGTTATCGCAATACTCGATGCTGGTTTTTTTAATGCAGATTTGCTTCCGGCATTTGATAGTTTACGAATTAACAATCAAATACTTGGAACCAAAGATTTTGTTTCTCCCGGAAACAATGTTTATCATGAATACGAGCATGGGATGGAGGTTCTTTCATGTTTGGGAGGCAACATTCCGGGTCAGCTTATCGGAACTGCACCCAAAGCAAGTTTCTGGCTGCTTAGGTCAGAAGATGCTAATTCTGAATTCATTATAGAGGAGTACAATTGGGTAGCTGCAGCCGAATTTGCCGACAGTGCCGGAGCTGACATCATAAACTCCTCTCTGGGCTACACTGAATTTTCGGAAGTGTCACAAAATCATACTTGTAGCGATATGAATGGAAATACCACACCTGTAACGCGTGGAGCAAATATTGCTGCAAGTAAAGGCATGATTATCATTAGCAGCGCCGGCAATGAAGGTGAAAAGCCATGGAAGTGCATCAGCGCTCCGGCCGATGGATTTGGGGTTCTGGCAGTTGCTGCAGTAAAAGCTGATGGCACCAGGGCAGGGTTTAGCTCGACAGGGGAGGCAACCCATCGCATAAAACCCAATGTTGCTGCCATGGGAGCCGCTGTTGTGGTTTCATCAACCAATGGCAATATTATGTATAACAGCGGCACCTCTTTCTCAGCGCCCATTTTAGCCGGTGTGACTGCCTGCCTCTGGCAGGCGGCACCCACCTGGAGTAATCATTCAATTACCCGCGCTATCGAATTAAGCAGTAATCAGGTGTCTGATCCGGATTCATTGCTGGGGTACGGAATTCCTGACTTTATCAAGGCGCTTCAACACCTGAGCGTTGATAAAAAGGAGATTGAAAAACCACTGTGTGTCTCTCCCAATCCGTTTAGCGGCGGGTTTAAAGTGTCATTCAATGCACAACGAGTTCAGTCATACGATGTGCATCTAATCAACAATTTGGGGATTGCCGTGTATTCAATGCATGGTCAGACAGAGAGAGTAGGGTATACCGATATCACTGTTCCTGACATGGCGTCTTTTCCGAATGGCAACTATGTTGTTCAGGTTGTCGGGAAAGATTTGTTTTTAAATGCAAAGGTTATCAAAATCAACAACTGACTTCTTAACTGTTTACAATTGTAATTACAATTGTAAACAGTTACAATTAGATCATATTGTATTGATGTTTAGTAAAATATCTTTATTGCTTCCCCATAAATGATAATGCAGCCGCAGTTTAATTCTTTGCCAGTCTCTTTGTATATTCATATCTGACTGCATACAGTCATCTGATCAGCAGCGAAATAACCTCACATATACATCGTTTGGAAGGTATCGACTGTCGTTGCGGATTGTGGACGGCAGAAATTGTATGTTTTATTAGTATACAAATGTAAATTACAAAGGTAAACAACAAAAATAGGCACCATGATTTTATTCTATACTATAGAAATACAGTATAATACAAACATTATATAAAGTATAAATTCATAAAGGTGATTTTGTAAACATCCGTAATGCAGTTATTCAACTTTTTATTACTTTTGTAAAAAGGATAAAGATGATTGACCGGATTTTGGAGTTGATGAAGTTGAAAAATTTGACTCCATCGCAGTTTGCAGATGAGATCGGAATTCAGCGCTCAGGGATTTCACATTTAATCTCGGGGCGTAACAAACCCAGTCTTGAGTTTGTCATGAAAGTGTTGAAGCGTTTTCCGGAAGTGAAGGCTGACTTTTTACTTTATGGTATCACACAGATTGCGGATGACCAAAGCGAAATGCCAATGGCTGAAAAGGAAGCGATTTCTAAAAAAGCGCCTGCTTTATTTGATCCTTCTGAATCAATGGATACCAAACCTGAAATAAAAATCCCTAAGCCTGCCAGAAAAGAGCGGCCGGATAAGAAAATAGAAAAAATCGTAGTTTTCTACGACGATAAAACGTTTAGAGAATATGAGCCGGAATAAAATCAGCTTCTTTCTAATGAAGAAAAGAAGAATCCCGCTTCCCGTTGCGCGCTTTCATCGCTATCTGAGCCATGAACTGCATTTTCACTCAGGCTTTTACCATAGAGTTTTCTGATGGTGCCCTCATCTGCTTTGGCTGGATCCGTGGCACCGATAAATTTGCGGAATGATTCAACTGCATTTTCTTTTTCAAGAATGGCTGCGATAATAGGGCCGGAGGACATGAAGTTGGTCAATTCCTCATAAAATGGCTTTCCCTGGTGCATTTCGTAAAATTGACCGGCTTGTTCCTTTGTTAAGAATATTTTTTTCAGCGCTATGATTTTATAGCCGCCCTCCTCAAACCTGGCGAGGATATTTCCGGTGAAACCAGCCGAAAACGCGGATGGTTTTATCATGGTAAAGGTGATTGTTCCTGTCATAAGAGATGGTTTATTTAAGGAAACAAAATTACAATTATATTTTAATTATCCTTAATTTTGCAAACCTTAAACCCCGACCTATTTGGAAAATACTGACTTTAACCTTATTTCTGAACTAATTTCCCATCCATTACGGATTTTAATTACCAGTCATTCCAACCCGGATGGAGATGCAATTGGTTCAAGCCTGGCACTGTGGGCATATATGAAAAAGAAAGGCCACACGGTTCAGGTAATGATCCCTGATCCCTATCCCGATTTTCTTGCCTGGATGAAGGGACACAACGAAATTTTGATTTTCTCCAGGGATGAACGGGCCTGTATTCAAGCAATAGAGGCGGCAGAACTGATTATTTCCTCAGACTATAACAACCTTGGCCGGCTGAATGATGCAGCGAACTATGTTCGGAAATCAAAGGCTGTTAAAGTTCTCATTGATCATCATTTAAATCCATCTGATGAATTCGATTATCAGATTTCCATTTCACGAATTTCTTCTACTTCTGAGATTATCTACAATTTTATAGAAGAGATGGGGGATTCACATCTGCTTGATAAAGAAATTGCGGAGTGTATTTATGCTGGCATTATAACTGACACAGGATCACTTAGTTATGCCTGTAATTATGTTAAAACCTATGTTATCCTGGCACATCTGTTCCAACTGGGAATTGATGGCGAGCACCTGCACCGGTTGATCTATGATACCTATTCTGAAAGCAGGTTAAGGCTTTTAGGCTTTTCCATCAGCGATCAGCTTGTTGTCCTGCCTGAGTTTCACACTGCCTTTATAACATTGTCGAAGGAGGACCTCGCCAGATTTGATCATCAGATCGGAGATACAGAAGGGGTTGTCAATTATGCACTTTCAATCAAAGATATCAATCTGGCAGCCTTATTTATGGAGCGGGACGGAATAGTTAAAGTTTCGTTTCGTTCAAAGGGTTCTTTTCCCGTAAATACCCTTGCCGCTCAACATTTTAACGGCGGAGGGCATCGCAATGCTGCCGGAGCCAATTGCACAACCACCCTTGAAGAGACAGTGTCAAAGTTCAGGCTGCTTTTACCCTCGTTCCAACCAATGCTCAAATCAGTTTATTAAGTTGAACACCCACAAAACGACTCACGCTGCTGTTACATTTTGGTTGTTAGTTTTGGCAATGGGGCTTGTCGGCTCCTGCACTGAAACACCTGTTAACAGGCAATCTGATCCGGCATCATCCTCCATGCAAGATTCGGTAATAAGGTACAACCATCAAATTGTTGAATCAGAGATTCAGGAAATGGATGATTACATTTTCCGTTATCAATGGGTTATGAAAAATACGGAAACAGGCTTGCGATACATGATTTACAGAAACGGAGATGGCCATTACCCTAAGGAGGGCGACACTGTGACCATAAAATATAGTGTGAACCTTTTAAACGGTGATTTGATATACCGTTCGGATACGGCCACCCCATATGCATTCATCCTGGGAAAAAGAAATATTGTAAGTGGCCTTGAGGAGGGCATCATGTTGATGAACGCGGGTAGCAGGTCAAAGCTGATATTGCCTTCTCATCTGGCTTTTGGATTGCTGGGGGATATGTCTAAGATTCCATCCAGAGCAGTATTGGTTTGTGATGTGGAAATATGTGCCATCAACCCTGGAAAAAAGTGAATTCAATCTCCCGGGATATACAGGACTTTAGTATCTTTGCCGGTCGAAATACCTGATGCAGTGCAAAACGCAACATGCAGAAAATGTGATAAAAATCATAAAAAAAATTACCTGAACACGATATAAATAAATTAATTCAATGATTATTAACCAAAATTTTTAAAATGCAAAGTATGAAAAAAATGATTGTTAATCCTTTGGTCATCGTAATGTTGGTTGCTTTGACTATGTTGGCTTGTTCGTCAAAGTATCCGGGTTACGATAAAACTGAGACAGGCTTGTATTATAAGTTGTATAAAGTGAGCAAGGATACCGTGAAAGCAAAGCTGGGCGATTGGGTTTCGTTGAATATGAGTTATAAATATAAAGATTCAACCTTGTTTAACAGTGCATCAGCAATGGGAACCCCTGTCAGGTTTCAATTACCTGCATCAGAATTCAAAGGGGATATTTATGAAGGAATCAGAATGCTTTCTCCGGGCGATAGCGCCGATTTTATTATCAATGCAGACTCACTGTTTACCAAAACATTTCGTCAGCCACAGCGTCCCCCATTTATTGACAGCAACAGTGTGATCCATTTTTATATCACCATGCTTTCGATCGATTCTCCTGTTACCATGATGAAAAAGGAGGATGATGCGCTGAAGAAATATATCGCGGAAAAGAAAATCACAACAGCTCCTTTAGCTTCCGGCTTGTACTTTATTGAAACTTTACCTGGTAAAGGCATTAAAATTGATACCGGAGCATGGGTTAAAACACATTTCACGGTCTCCCTCATTGATGGGAAGCAAATCTTTTCCACACAGGAACGGGGTGAACCAATGGAATTTGAATTTGGTAAGAAATTCGATACTCCCGGATTTGAAGAAGGTATTTCAAAAATGGTCAAGGGCGGCAAAGCAACCCTTGTTGTTCCATCCATAATTGCCTTTGGCGAATCAGGCCGTGGTGCCATGGTACCTCCCTATTCAACTGTTATATATGATGTTGAAATCGTTGATGTTCAGTCAAAAGCTGATCATGACAAGCAACAGGCAGATAAAAAAAAAGCAGAAACCCTTAAATTAGAAACCAATAAAAAACAAGAAGGAGATCTCATGAAGAAATACTTGGCCGACAAAAACATTACAACAAAACCCACCGCGTCAGGGTTGATCTATGTTGAGAAAGTTAAAGGCACCGGAACCAGAGCAGCCGCAGGTAAAAAGGTAAAGGTTCATTACACCGGTACCCTTTTGAACGGTACCAAATTCGATTCTTCACGCGATCGCAACGAGCCATTCGAATTTGAATTGGGCAAGGGCCAGGTCATCAAGGGATGGGATGAAGGTATTGCTTTGATGAATGTTGGGGGAAAAGCCACCTTGGTCATTCCTTCAAACATCGCTTATGGAGAGCGCGATATGGGTCAGATTCCACCTTACTCCACACTTGTATTTGATGTTGAATTGTTGGAAGTAAAATAAGTTTCAGATTTGTTAAAAGTTTAAAAGGCTGATTATGAAAATAATCAGCCTTTTACTTTTACATCAAACGCTTTTATCAATCATACTTTGCAATGCTTTCAGCTCATCCCGTAACCGGGCGGCTTCAAGAAAATCGAGACTTTTTACGGCATCCTCCATGGCTTTCCGATTTCGGCTAATAAGCTTCTGGAGTTTTTCTTTTGAAAGGTATTTGATAAGCGGATCAGCGGCAACGTCAATTTTTTCCTGTTCGTAGTATGGTGTCGGGGCTGGTTTATTTCCATCTGCCACTGCTGTTTGCCCCATGATATCCCGTGTGCTTTTGACAATCTGGGTAGGAGTGATATTGTTGGCGGTATTATAGGCTATCTGTTTTTCGCGGCGACGGTTTGTTTCTGCCATCATACGCCTCATCGATTCCGTTATCTTGTCGGCATACATGATTACCTTGCTGTTAATGTTTCTCGCAGCACGGCCGGCGGTTTGGGTAAGCGAACGCTCTGAGCGGAGAAACCCCTCTTTATCTGCATCGAGAATGGCAACGAGCGACACTTCAGGCAGGTCTAATCCTTCCCGTAAAAGATTTACCCCCACCAGCACATCAAAAACCCCAAGTCTCAGGTCTCTGAGAATTTCGACCCTTTCCAATGTGTCAACATCTGCATGGATATATCGGCACCTGATGTCAATTTTGGTAAAATAATTGGTCAGCTCTTCTGCCATCCGCTTTGTCAGCGTGGTAACCAGTATTCGCTCATGTTTTATGATCCGTTGATTGATTTCATCGAGCAAGTCGTCGATTTGCCGCAAACTCGGACGAACTTCAACATACGGATCCAGCAGCCCTGTTGGCCGGATAACCTGTTCTACCACAACACCTTCACACTTTTGCAGTTCAAAATCAGCCGGCGTCGCACTTACATAGATGGTTTGACCAACCATAACTTCAAATTCTTCAAACTTTAATGGTCTGTTATCCATGGCTGAAGGGAGCCTGAATCCATATTCAACAAGCGTTTGTTTTCGTGACCGGTCGCCACCAAACATGGCCCTGATTTGCGGAATGCTGACATGACTTTCATCAATGACCATTAAAAAATCATCGGGGAAAAAGTCCAGGAGGCAGAAGGGTCTGGAACCCGAAGTCCGTCCATCAAAATACCGGGAATAGTTTTCAATTCCTGAACAATATCCCAGTTCGCGCATCATTTCAATGTCATAACTAACCCGGTCTTCAAGCCGTTTTGCTTCGAGTTCTTTACCATTTTCCCTGAAATAGCCACCTTGTTTAATTAGGTCATCCTGAATTTCAACCAATGCCTCCCGCATTTTATCCTGAGATGTTACGAAAATATTTGCCGGATAAAGGGTCATCAAATCCATTGTTTCAATCTTACGGCCAGTCAATGGATCAAAGGATTCAATGCTTTCGACACTATTCCCATCGAAAATTACCCGGTAGGCAATGTCCAAATATGCCGGGAAAATGTCAATCGAGTCACCTTTAACCCTGAAACGGCCACGCGTGAATTCAGTTTCAGAGCGCGAGTAAAGACTATTGACAAGTGAGTTTAAAAACATTTTTCGTCCAACCTGGTCGCCGGTTTGAATCCTGATGACATTTTGACTGAAATCGTCCGGGTTGCCAATGCCGTAAATACAGGAGACTGAAGCAACTACAATAATGTCGCGTCTGCCGGAAAGCAGAGCTGACGAAGCGCTCAACCTGAGCTTCTCAATCTCTTCATTGATTGAAAGATCTTTTTCAATATAGGTATTCGTCACCGGGATAAAGGCTTCCGGTTGATAGTAATCATAGTACGAAACAAAGAATTCTACTGCATTTTCAGGAAAGAATTGCCGGAATTCGCCGTAAAGCTGGGCAGCCAGTGTTTTATTGTGGCTAAGTACCAAAGTAGGTCTTTGAACCTCCTGAACAACATTGGCAATGGTAAATGTTTTTCCTGAACCGGTAACACCAAGTAAAACTTGTCCAGGATCGCCTCGTTGAATCCCTTCAACAATTTGCCTGATCGCTTCGGGTTGATCTCCGGTTGGCTTAAACTCTGAGGTTAGTTTAAATTCCAAGGTTAATTTTTTTTAGGTAATTTCATCAGAATAGTACTGATTGGAAAATGATCTGAAATATTGATGGAGGCCCGTTGATATGATATTGATTTAAACATATCAGAATGAAGGATATAATCGATGCGAAAGGAGGGTAACTTTCCGGCATAGGTACTTTCAAACAGGCCATGTCCGCTTTCAATGAAAGAGTCAGTCAGGTTCTTTGTCAACTGGTGATAGGTGTATGAGGAGGGGGTATCGTTGAAATCACCTGCCAGAATAACAGGGTAGTGGCATGATGCAATGTGTTCGGCAAGGATATTAACCTGTTTGGATCTGATTTTAAATGCTTTACGAAGCTTCCACAACATCCGCATTGACCCCTCCTTAATGGGAATATCTTCTTCAATATCGGGTTCAGTAAGATGTGAATAAAACGAATAATCATCGTAGCCAAACCTTATGGATTCCAGGTGCAAATTGTAAATTCGAATGGTATCACTATTCATGACGATATCGCTATACGTCGCGTAATGACTGTGATCAGGAAGCCTTAAACAGCCAAAATTCACAATAGGAAATCGAGAGAAAGTAGCGATGGCATTAATTTTTTTCTTGTTGTAAAACTCCTGATAATTCTTAAACGAGTAATGATCAAGGTGTATTGATTGTGCAAATTTTAATAGTGTTTGGGAAAAGTCTTCTCCGATGGCATAAAACTCCTGAATGCAGATGATATCGGCATCCTGTCGCGCGAGAAATTCGGTCACCTTACTTTTGGTCTCTTTCTGGCTGCCCAGTTTTTGATTTCCATAAAGTGAGTGAACGTTAAAACTGACAATTTTGATTTTCGGAAGTGCCAGGGGTTTTGGCTGGGAAAACCGGAATGGATAAACGGCCTGCAGGCTGTGGAATCCGGAAATGATTGCGATGAGAGAGATGAAAGCAAACCTTTTCCAGGCAAGGAGCCAGAGTAATACAAAAAAAACATTGACAAGCAGAAAAATCGGGTAGGCCAATCCAAAAAATGCCAGTATCCAGAACTTTTCAGGACTGATATAGCCTGATAAATAGGAGGCAAGTAACGCAAGTACAGCACATATATTCAGGAAATATAAAAATTTCTTTAAGATTTCCCGGCCTTTCATCCTCAAATCGTTAGATAAGATCAGTGTTTATTTGATGTTTTAAAGAGAAACTCCTTTTCATCCTTCGTAAGACAGTCATATCCTCCTTTTGAAATTTTTTCGAGTATTTCATCCACTTTACGTTGTGTCTCCTTTTTTTTCAGGTTGTATTCTTCGTCAGAAACGGGTCGGCCATAGTTTCCTGTAAATGAACTGTCTGACTGCGTTTTTCCTCTGAACAGGTTGATGAAATTCCGTATGAAATCTGGAGGATTGCCCGGTAGTGATTTCTTATTCGTAATCCTATACAACATAATGTACAAGCCACCAAACAGCGCCCCGCCAATGTGGGCGATGTGTCCACCGGCATTTCCTGACGGAATCATGAAAAAGTCAAAAACAAAAAGGATCACCGCGAGATAGAGGATTTTCAACCGTCCAAAGAGAAAAAGCTGAATGGTGTAATTGGGAACATACACGGCAACAGCGGCAACGATGGCCATCACAGAAGCCGAGGCACCCAAAGCAAAGGATACCGCAACAATGTCTTTAAAAACAGGGAAAGTGTTGAACGTAAGAACAAAAACGAGACCGCCGGAGAGACCACCAAGAAGATAGATCCACACCAGTTGCCGGGAGGGGAGGAACTCGAGAAATATTTTACCAAACCAATAGAGCCAAAGCATATTGAACAGAATGTGCCAAACGTCAAAATGGAGGAACATATAGGTCAACGCTGTCCAAGGTTTGAGGTATAATCCCGGTATGTAGGCAGGTATTGCAAAGGCATTTTTAACGATTTCCAGAGCCTCTCCTGCCGGCGTGTTGTTAAAGAAAAAAACAACCTGCATGGCCTGGATAAGAATCCAAATGGCAACATTGATCAGGATCAACACCGATAATACCGAACCTTGACTGAAAAACCGTTTGATCTCCTCAACAGGGTTTTGATTTTGCCCGTAGTTGTAATTCATCATGTGTATAAACCAGTTTTTTTCTTCCAGTAAAGAATTAAAAAGAAACCAAATATCATACCGCCCAAATGTGCAAAGTGAGCCACATTATCGCCTGGATTATTGGCAACTCCCGAATACAATTCCAGAGCACCGTAAATAATCACAATCCATTTTGCTTTGATAGGAAATAGAAAATAGACATAAACAAGCATGTTTGGAAACATCATACCAAATGCCAACAGAATTCCATAAACAGCCCCTGAGGCACCAACAGTGGGGATACTAATATGCTCCTGCCAAACCTGATATATATAATCTTTTGACAGCTGAATATTTTCCGGACTTACCGGCGCTTCACTCCATTTGGTAAGAAAGCTGTTTAATTCATTGACTAATTGTTCATTATGAAGAGGGTATGCTCTAACAAATGAAAGAAAATTGGAAATATCAGCATGCTGGTTATATACTTGAACAGCTGCTTCGACGGAAGAGAATGCCCACCAACTCACCAGCATTTGCACCACTGCAGCTCCGATCCCAGTAACCATATAGTAGGTCAGAAATCGTTTGGAGCCCCAAACATTTTCCAGCAGGTAGCCGAACATCCATAGGGCAAACATGTTCATAACCACATGGGAAATGCTGCCATGCAAAAACATATAGGAAACAAACTGGTAAGGACGGAAAATATCTGATTGGAAATAATGCAAACCGAGCAGATTTACAAGATCGATACCGAATGCACTTTCCAGAGATAAGGTAGCAAGGTAAAACAAACCATTGATAATCAATAGATTTTTTACTACCGGAGGCAGCAGGCTGAATCCTGTTGGGCTATACTGTTGCGACATATAATTAATAACAATTAAAATTTGAATTTCGTATTCAGCTCATCATAAGATATGATCCACATGGTTGATTTTCCATCTGGTGATAATCCGGGCACTTTGCATGAAAAAAGATTTTCAACCAACGAATCAATTTCCTCCTGGTGCAGCTTTTTTCCTCTTTTAATCGACAGCTTTTTGGCCATGGTTTTGGCCAGTAACCGACTTTGATCTGTTTTTTGTTCAGTTCCCGGCAATTTAAGCGATTCGAGAATCGATTCAATAAATAACCTGATATCGGGCGTTTCGAAGTTCATGGGGATTGCATGAATAACAAAACTTCCCTTGCCAAAATCGTCGATATCGAAACCCAGATTTTTGAAGTAGGTGGTCCATTCGCTTAAAACTTGTGCGTCACCGGGGCTCAGGGTTATGGTTTGGGGAATTAGTTGGCGTTGGCCGGGAATCATCTCATCCTCATTTTCATCCATAAACCGTTCATAGAGAACCCGTTCATGTGCGTTTTGTTGATCGATGATAATGATTCCGGATTGACTTTGTGTGATGATAAATGAATTTTGAATCTGACAACCTTTTTTCCTGCCAATCGCATCACCCATATTCTCAATGGATTCGTCCGGACTCCCGTTCAAGGGTGCAGGGAATTCAATTATTTCGGCCAACGGCGGTTCCTGGGTGGTGTATAATTCGCGCCATCCCTGGATGGAGGGTGATGGCTTTTGTGGAAAAGTAAAACTGGTTTGCGGCTGGGTTTTCTTTTCAAATGGATTGTAGTCAGGATTGACCGTTATAACGGGTTGTTTTATTGGTTGATTATCCGGAATTACAGGAAAGTTCATGCTTTGCTCCGTTTCAAAGTCAAGGGTAGGAGCAAGGCTGAATTTCCCAATAGCCTGTTTTACAGAAGCATGAATAATGGCATAAATACTTTTAATGTCCTGGAAGTTAATTTCTGTTTTCGTCGGGTGAATGTTTACATCAATCGTTTGAGGGTCAACCTCCATGTAAAGAAAGTAAGATGGAACCGAATCATCAGGGATTAATTCCCTAAAGGCTCCTTCCACTGCATGATGAAGATAGGGACTCTTCATGAACCTGCCATTGGTAAAGAAATATTGTTCTCCTCTTGATTTTTTTGCGAATTCAGGTTTCCCGATAAATCCTGATATGTTGATCAGCGCCGATTGTTGTTCTACCGGGATCAGCCGGTTCGCGTAGTATGCGCCGTAAAGATTAACAATGCGTTGTTTCAGATTACCCGACGGAAGATGAAACAGTGTTTTATCCTGATTAAAAAAGGTAAAAACAATGTCGGGGTTGACCAGGGCGACCCTGAAAAATGCTTCAATGATATATTTCAGCTCCAGTGTGTTCGATTTCAGGAAGTTTCTGCGGGCAGGTACATTGAAAAAGAGATTTTTCACCGAAACAGTTGTTCCATTCGGGCAATTTACCGCAGATTGACCTTTAAACTCGGTTCCTTCAATCAGAACAGCCGTACCAATCTCATCTTCATGTCTTTTGGTTTTTAATTCAACATGCGCGATGGAGGCAATAGAGGCGAGGGCTTCACCCCGAAACCCCATGGTACGGATTGCGAGAAGGTCGTCTGCTTTTTGAATTTTTGATGTCGCATGGCGTTCGAAGCACATTCGGGCATCACGTTCCGACATTCCGCAACCATTGTCTGTAACCTGAATCAGCAGTTTTCCTGAATCTTTGATAATCAGCTTAATTTCTGTTGCGCCGGCATCTATTGTATTTTCCAATAATTCCTTCACTGCAGAAGCTGGTCGTTGAACGACTTCACCGGCAGCAATTTGGTTGGCCACAGAATCAGGCAAGAGGCGAATAATGTCACTCATCTCAGCAAAAATACCCAATAAAATAAAGCACCATTGAATATTTCTTCAATGGTGCAAAACGATTCAAGTGAATCTCAGAATTTTTTTCCTTTTCCGGAGAAAGGAGCTGTGTTATTCAATCAGAATCTGGATTTATCCAGAACCGGGAACCTCATCTGAACCAGATAGAAGGCTCCATAGAATGCCGCACTGAAAAAAGTGGTTCCAAGAAGGTCATTCATGAAGAATGACAATCCGTTGGTGGTATCCTGAAAAAACATCAGGCCTGCGATATAGCATTCAGCCAGGCCGGCTGCAGTTTGCGGATAGAATGGACTGGCAATCCATGAAGAAAAATTTGTTATCAGGAAAAAGATAACAGCTGATGAAAATGATGCCAGTACAACTGATCCTACCGTTACTTTTTTCCGGATCGCAATACCAATAAGAACCGTGATGGCAAAACTCAGATAAACAGCAGGCATATTGGCATGCAGACCAATAACGAGATCGCTTATGAACATCGCGGCGATCGGAATGGCGAAAGCAAATTGCTTTCTGTCGAAATAGGTACCAGCAAATAAAGCCATGGCTGCAATCGGCGTAAAGTTTGGCCAATGCGGCAGCAGCCGCAACAGGGCTGCAACAAGAACAACTGAGAAAACAACAATAAATCTAGGATTGATAGACTTATATTTCATTAATATATTAGGTTTAGAATGATTACAAAAATAGTAAATCATTTTAACAAAAGTCAAGCTTTATGAAAAATAGTTTCTATTTTTGGCGAACATTCTTTAAACCAACGCCTTAAAATGAATTATCATATTCTTTTTACCGCATTTTTAACGATCTGCTTATTCAATGGAACCGCACAAATGAAAGAAAAAGTAGACTTAATCATCAGAAATGGTGTTATTTATACAGTTGATTCTTCTAATTTTCGCGCTGAAGCCATGGCCATCCGTCAAGGAAAAATTTTTGCTGTCGGAACAAATAAATCTATTTCAGATCAATTCACAGGCGTTAATGAAATTGATTTGGAAGGAAAATATGTGTTCCCGGGCTTCATTGATGCCCACTGCCATTTCATTGGGTATGCCTTAAGCCTGAAATACGTTGACCTCACCGGCTGCAAATCATTTGATGAAGTTCTTCAACGATTGAAGAAAGCAGGGAGGCCGGCTGCCGGAAAATGGCTGGTTGGCCGGGGGTGGGATCAGAATTTATGGTCGGATAAAAAATTTCCGGACAACAGTCTGCTGAATGTTTTATATCCGGAGGTACCTGTCATGCTCATCAGGATAGACGGCCATGTGGTACTCGCGAATCAGGCAGCTTTTAAAAAAGCGGGGATTGGATTGAAAAATTCATTCGGAAGTGGGCAGGTTGAGATAAAAAATGGCCGGCTGACTGGAATTCTCAGTGAAAATGCGGCTGATCTCATGCGTGAAACGGTGCCTGAACCCACAGGCATGGAGTTTAATAACCTGGTGAAAACTGCGGAGCAGGCGTGTTTTAAAGTCGGGCTGACGATGGTAAGTGACGCAGGGCTGGATTATGATCAGGTAATGGCCATTGATTCCTTGCAGCGAAGTGGATGGTTGAAAATGCAGGTGTATGCCATGTTAACTCCAAATCCGAAGAATTTACTGGGATTTGTTACCAAAGAACCCTTTATTACCAGCCAATTGATGGTAAGATCCATTAAAATTTATATGGATGGAAGCCTTGGAAGCAGAACTGCCAAATTAAAACGGCCATACTCGGATGAACCCACCGGGAGTGGCATGGTGGTAACCTCGCCGGATACCATCAGGAGTTTATGCAACCTTGCATTTAAATTTGGATATCAGGTTAATACGCATTGTATCGGAGATTCAGCAAATGCGCTAATCTTAAAAATATACGGAGAAACTTTAAATGGGAAGAATGATTTACGTTGGAGAGTGGAGCATGCCCAGGTTGTTGATCCGGGTGATATGCACTTTTTCAGCGACTATTCAATCATCCCATCAATTCAGTCAACCCATGCTACTTCGGATATGAGATGGGCTGAGAAGCGATTGGGGTCGCAACGCATCAAGGGAGCCTACGCCTATAAGAGTTTAATGAATCAGAATGGTTGGATAGCAAACGGCACAGATTTTCCGATTGAAAGTATTTCGCCGCTTAACACTTTTTATGCAGCCGTTGCGCGACAGGATTTGGATGGGTATCCCACCGGCGGATTTTTGATGGAAAACGCACTGTCGCGCGAGGATGCCTTGCGTTCCATTACGATTTGGGCTGCAAAAGCCGATTTCTCAGAAAGTTCAAGAGGTAGCCTGGAGGTTGGTAAAAATGCTGATTTTGTTATCCTTGACCAGAATATCATGCAAATACCCATCAAACATGTTCCGGAAGTCAAGGTGCTTCAAACGTTTATTGCCGGGGAGGCATTATTGAAGAAATAATTTAACAAAAAGAGGCTGTATGATGATTCACACAGCCTCTTTCACATGGCAAACGCTTGTTATTTAAGTTGTTTGCAAATAAGTTTTCCTATCTGTTTTCCAGCAGATTCAAAACATTCTGCAATTCGCAGAGATGCATCGTAGGCGGTCTTATTTACCGAAACGCCTCCCACCGACATTTTGGGAGTAGATTTTGGTTTTGCACCGTCCACCTCGATGGTGGCTAGAACTTTGTCGGGCGCAGAGGTTTCTATCAAGTCTATCATCAAATCAATGGATGCGGATTTCGCCGTTCCCATCACGACGGTTTCAACACCTTGCTCGACAAATGCGACACGCACAACGAGGGTATATTTTGCAGCAGGATCAGATTTTGCGTCAAAACCACAATCCTCAACCTGTTTGTAAAAGTCCTCTTCAAATGCAGGCTGACATTTTTCTGCTTTAGCTGCATTCCACTTTGCAGCCCATTCATCGCCGGATCCAGGTTTTTTGGCATTCCGGTCATCAATTCCCTTTTGCAGATATTCGGCTTCAGTTGCAAATTTGCCAACAGCCATCTTGCTGTAATCATAGGTGATATTTACCACTTTCTGCCCTTTCAGCACGGATAAATCTCCGGAAATCAGTTTTTGAGCTGAGATTGTATTGGCCGTGAAGAGTAACAGACCAATCATGATAATAAAACATTGTTTTTTCATTTTGAAGTACATTTTATGGTTGATTGAATTATTATTTAGACAAAATTAAAATAATATTTTCAATCAGCCAAATTATAGCCGGAAGAACTTCCATTTTTTTCTCTATTGTCGATAAATTTTACTGGTTTCCGGCTTATTTCAGGAAAGAGCATTTTCTGAATGGTGGTTTCAGAGGCAAAGGTAATGAGGGGGGCAACCCTTAATTTTGCGCGAAAATGGTCTTTTATATCCTTTTCTTTCTCTTCACCGATCCCTTTACCGCTTACGTGTATCAGGATTTCGTCGGTACCAATTTGGTTGGTATATACTTCAACGATGTAATTCGACACGTATGGTATGTTGTCAAGGATGTCATATAGCGCAGGAGGGAAGAGGGTTGTACCTTTGTATTTGATCATTTGATTTTTTCTGCCCACCACAGGGCCCAGTCTCATGGTGTTGCGCCCACAGTTGCACGGGGTTAAAAAATGGTGGCACACATCACCAGTTTTAAACCGGAGCAGTGGCATCCCTTCCACGCCCAGGGTTGTGACCGTAACCTCACCAAGTTCTCCTTCTTTAACAGGCTGATTGTTATCATCTAAAAATTCAACGATGATCAGTTCG
>DYQT01000242.1 GCA_020719165.1 Draconibacterium orientale
GAGATATCATGACTCAACGTCATGGAAAAAAGGGGCAAAATACCTGCGGCCAAGCTGGGCAAGGAGTGGCGGTTCAGAAAATCGGTAATCGACCGTTGGTTCAACCAGCATTTTGACGACAAATTTTCTGAATATCTGGAAAATACGTGACACAGGACAGAAATCGGGACGCGGGATGGAAATCGGGGCACGAGACAGAAATCGGGACGCGTGACGGGTCACGGGGTCACGTGTCACGTCTTACCCGTCCAAAATCCCTTTGTTCAATTTCATCCCAACTGCACGGATCAAACATACCAGCATTCTTCGCAATCGGTTTAGAACCTCTTTCTCTGTGTCGATGGAATGGAGATATCCTAATCTGAATGCGATCTCCAACTGTGTTTCGATTTCTGAAACCGAGCCCAATGCAATGTAAAGAAATTGCACATACTCCTTCGGATAATGCCTGGCAGCTCCCTCTGCAATATTTGAACAGATTGACACCCCTGCCCTGCGAAGTTGCGCCACGAGCCCGAATTTCTCGTGACTTGGAAATGTCCCTGTGACCATGTATATTTGAATCACGAAATCCATCGACAACTTCCATACATCAAGATCCCGATGTGTTTTCAAAACCGTCATCGTAACTTTTCTGCATAATCAGTGAAAAACAGAAAGGTGACGATTTTGTTGATAACTTTTACTGTATGTCACCTTAAACCTATCACGCGTCACCTGTCACCTGTCACGTGTCACCTATCACCTATCACCTGTCACGCGTCACGCGTCACGTGTCACCAGCCCGATTTTAAAACCAATACCCCAAACTAAGAAACAACATCAATCCCGGATTCAGATTTGAACTCATCACCGTTAATTCCAGCGGACCGATAAAACTATCGTATCCGGCTGTAAGGCCATATCCCATCAAAAAATTCCTGCCGGCAAACAGTTCCTCGAAATCTGTTTCAATGCCGCCGGCATCGGCCCTCAGGTTGAGGTAAACCTTGCCGAAAAAATTGTATTGAAGTTTAAGCCGGCCAACGAGCGAATAATAGCCGAATTCCTGAATAAAATGCAATCCTGCAAATGGCACGTATGATTCAATGTAATTATCCACTGTCAAACCTCCAAGCCCGAACATATGCTGAATTGGCGGTGTTCCGGAGCTGTTCAGTATGGCTCCCGCAAAAAGCCCGGGTTGTAAAACAAAACGAGGGGCAAGGCGTATATTGTCGTCAAATTTCAGGGTGATGATGGCCGTATTTGAAAACAGTTCCTTTGCGCTGTTGTTTGAAAAGGGCATCACAAATTCGCCTTTCAGGTTCACTTTAACCCCCTTGGTCGGATAGCTTGGCCTATCGCGGGTATCAGCATTCAGATGTACAAACAGATTGCCATAGCTGGAAAATTGTTCATAAGGCAAAAAAGTGCTGTCGATAATGATATCCTGCCTGAAACGGAAGTACTCATATTCAAATCCGGCTTTCAAATTTACCATGTTCCGGAAATTGTAATTGAAAAAGAGCGCCGCTTTGTAATTGGTTAAATTAAACTTGTTGGTTTTAACATTTTTATCGTAGGTCTCAATTTTAAAGGTATAAAATTCAGCCCCTGCCCCAATGGCTGCCTTACCTCCGAAACCCATCAGATAAAGAGCCCTGATGCGTGGGTTTACGGCAACATTAATGTCGGCAAACAATTTTGAATTGGTTCCCAAAACGTTTCGTAAAGCCCCGGCAAGGGTAAGGCTGATCCCATAATCGTTGTCATAATGAACCCCGGCCGAAACCTCCCCGGGACCTGCTTCAATGGCATTGATGACCAAACTGGTTTTACCCCCATGATATTCAAGTTCGTATGACACCCGGTCGAAATAACCTGAACCGTAAGTAAGGCGAATCTCCTCCTCCAATTCATCAATCGACACCTCCTTGTTTTGTAAGCCGCCAAAGATGCTTCTAAAATAAATTTCACGCATCTTTTTATTTCCCCGGATAATCAGGTCGTCAACTCTGACCGTTGTGATCGGAGTGGTTTTGTACTCTTTAACTGGTTTATATTCAATGGCATTAAGGGAATCGGCCAGCGCCTTGAGTTCTTTATAATGACTACGGGCAACCCTCTCCCCAACAGCCATGATGGAGTCATACTGTTCAAAATCCATCATGCCATATGTCATCTTTATGGCCACCTTAACGTCGGTAAGGCTGTCACCGATTTCATTGGCCCTGATCCTTGAAAAAGAGGTAATCTGGTCGAGAATAGCCGTGAGAGATTGCAACTCTTCACGGGTTTTATGAAGCCCCGACTGAACATCGCCCCCAACGATAATTTGGGCACCCGACTCCTTCACCTCCTTCACCGGATAGTTATTCACCACACCGCCATCAACCAGGTAATAGCCCATGTAATCGACCGGCTCAAAATAACCCGGAATTGACATGCTCGACCTGATGGCCATAGGCAGATAGCCTTTGTTCAGGGTAACCGACTCGCCCGTGAATAAGTTGGTTCCGGTACATAAAAACGGTGTTTGAAATTTCGAAAAATCTGTGGTCTTATAAACAGATGAGAAAAACCTGTTGAGCAGAAGGTCAATCTCCTGCCCCTGATACATGGAGCCACGGCCTAATTTTTTGTTTTTAAGCGGCAGTCTTACGATGGTTTTTTCACCAATCCCCTTTTCCTCATAAGCAACATATTTGCGCTCGGTAATATCTTTCAGCAGGTTATCCCAATGCTGGCTCCTGATGAGCTTTGCGATGGTGTCGGGGTGATACCCAATGGCGTATAATCCGCCGATAATACTCCCAATACTCGCTCCTCCGATATAATCAATGGGCAGGCCAACCTCCTGAATTACCCGCAGTAACCCGATATAGGCAAATCCCTTGGCTCCACCCCCGCTCAGCACCAACCCCACCGAAGGCCGTTTGCCATGAGCCACAGGTGGTGCAGTCGGCTGCTGTGCATAAAGAGAGAACATTGATAAGCAAAGGAAGATCAGAAGAAAGTGTCTGAAGCTACTTTTAAACGGGCGAAGGAGAATAGGTGATTTTTTCATCTGGTGAAATTTGGGGTGAAAATACTGAAATTAATGCAATTTCGTACCTTTGTTACATATCTGAGCCCAAATTATCATCCGCACAAATTGGTCTTTAGCAAAACAAAATGGAAAACAGACAACTAACCATCTTCTTCGATAAACTGAAACAGGTCATTCAAGACAAGACGCTGATAAAGATGGTTTTAAGTAATCAAAGAAATCATTCCTCCGACCTTAAAAGCATCATCATCTCCATCGTGGAAATTAAAACGGGGGAGCGGATAAATTTCGTCTTCCGCCATAAAACCAATGATATCACCAAAAATTATGGTGTGGAAGAGGCTGTTTTGCTGATCAGAAAAGCGCTGGAAGATGATTTTCTCAATGCAGACCTGTTCTCCGGTGATGAAAATTTCCGGTTGCTCATTACCGAACATGGCAAGGTGAAGATCAGGTCAAACCAGTCATTGCTGAAACCGGCTTCGGGATTCACCCACGACCACCGGAAGGAGCGGATTGTGGCTACACAAAACAACGTTTACCTGAGAGAGCTGGGTGTCCTGAATGACCGGTTTGAGGTGCGGCACAACATGAATGACAAATACCTGCAGATCAACAATTACATCGAACTTCTGGAACCGTTTATCAGAGAACTTGATTTGCCCGATGGATTCCATGTCGCAGATATGGGATCAGGAAAAGGCTATCTCACTTTTGCTTTATATGATTATCTGACCAACGTTCTTGGAAAAGCAGCCGTTATGACCGGCGTTGAATCGAGAGCCGAATTGGTGAAATTATCGAATGAAATCGCATCAAAGGCTGCGTTTACCAACCTGAAATTTATCTGCGGAACCATACAAGAGGTTACGCTCGAAAAAACAGATCTGTTAATTGCCCTCCATGCCTGCGATACCGCTACCGATGATGCTATTTACAGGGGAATCACCTCAGGAGCCTCCCTGATCGTATGTGCTCCCTGTTGCCATAAACAGGTTCGAAAGGATTTTCATGCCACAAACGAATTGAAATCAATTACCAGACACGGGATACTGGAAGAGCGGCAGGCAGAAATCATTACCGATGCCATTCGCGCCCTTATCATGGAGGCACATGGATATAAAACCAAAATATTTGAATTTATCTCCACCGAACATACCCCGAAAAATTTGATGATCGTCGGACGAAAATTATCAAAACCACCCGCACGACAAGGAAAGCAACTGGAACAAATCAGGGCCATTAAGGAGCTGTTTGGGGTAAAGAGGCATTACCTGGAAGAGTTATTCGGGACACGCAGTAACTAATGTTCCTGAATCGTTGGCTATCAGCGTACAAAAACACTATCATAAAAAAATCTCACGGAAAAATTTGAAAATGATAACTTTTGAGCCCACTCCGAAAAGTCATTTTTTTTGCCGCATTGCCACAATGATCAAGTTATCGTTCCTGTCATTGGACCCCTTCCCCCCGGCCCCCTTCCCCAAAAATGGAAAGGGGAGGCGGGCGCTAATAGACCATATAGCTGTTAATCATGGCATTATGATGATTAGAATACCACTCCCCTCCCTTATTGGGGAGGGGTTGGGGGAGGGGTAGAATGATGGACGATATCCCGATTTCTGTTATTGACTTTTCGGAGTAAACTCAATATTTTAATTCAAAAAAAAGATAAAATGGAAAAAGAGATGATTAAAAATGCGAAGAACTTTGATGAGTTATTAGACATAAAATATGGAAAAATCGGAACTGAAAAACGAGACGATTTTGAAGAAAGATCTCAATACTTTGTAATTAGTCCTCTCGTTTTGTCGAACGAACATCAAAACAGATAACTTTGGTTCAA
>DYQT01000504.1 GCA_020719165.1 Draconibacterium orientale
CCTGGATCACGATGGCATAGGCATCAGCCGCCTCCTTGGTGGCCGGATCATGGGCCATCCCCAGAATACTCTCCGTCAGGAGCAGATGACCGGTGGAACTCACCGGCAGATATTCGGTGGCCCCCTCCACCAGTCCCAGAATAGCGGCATCAAAGAAACTCAAGGAATGGACGGCACGATCTTCACCATGAGCAGCCGGAAGGATGACCTGCTCACCTTTTTTTTCAGCACAAAAGCCAACGACCGGGCCTCCCAACGAACTAATAGCAACAACCAGAAGAACAAAAAGAAGTATTTCATCCATCCTTTTTTGCTTTTTCATATCATCAAATTCCTGCATTACAAATATTTTATGGTGGATTAACGACCTCTTTCTCCCGCTTTAATCAAGACGATAGTCCCCCTGCATCACTTTAAAAACTCACTCAACCCTGTAAAAAAATCCAGCAAAGGGCTTTGTCCTCAATCTCCGCCGTTTCCATTCTCTTTTCGCATCACATCCAATAACCGATGAATTTCCAACAGGGCTGCATCTTGGGCCGCCAGATGATCAAGGATGGCGCGAATTTCCACTTCCGACTTTTGATTGACCAGATAATCATTATGCGCCTCCAGCCGGTCTCGCACCGACTGCCGGTTCTGACTCATCATGATGATAGGCGCCGCATAGGCCGCTTGCAGAGAAAGCATCAGATTCATAAAAATAAATGGATAAGGATCCCAATGATGATACCAGGAAAGCACATTCGTAACCACCCAGATCATCAGAATTACCGTCTGCAGAATGATAAACCACCAACTGCCGAGATTCGTCGCGACCCAGTCCGAGGCCTTCTGCCCGAAGGTTAGTTGGGAATCAATGATCTCGTTGACGTTCTGTACCGGGGAATTGGCATGTCTGAATGGTTGTGGAAATCGAAATTTAATCATGCTTATTCCCTTTTTACTCCTGCACTCGCTGTTTCAGCAACCTCTACAGATTCACTCCCAGCCCCAATATACCCAATTTTAAACAACATCAGACCTCGACAACGGCAAAATTGTCGCTTTGTTGACTTGTCGATATTTGCAATC
>DYQT01000243.1 GCA_020719165.1 Draconibacterium orientale
GGGTGGTATCATTTTGTACCGTTTACCGGCACCAGTTTAGATCAGGGTCAAAAATCGAACAGCAAAGGCCATATTTGGGCACCTATTTAAGCAGCAATGCCCGGGGATACACAATATTATTCTCCAGATGAACGTGGATATGCAGATCATCTTCAAACTGCTTCAGAAGTTTGAACGCAACCATATAGGAATTGCAGGCATCCGGCGGAAGCAGATATCCCGAACTTAGTTTATTTATTCTGTCCATCGCATCCCCAGCAAACTCATACTCTTTACTCATCCGGGCAATTTCCGACTTTATGACTTCCCTGGATTGGGCCGATCCGGTCTTGATACCATCCTTGATCGCAGGGAAAAGGAGCTCTTCTTCGTTTTACAGATACAAAAATCAATTCCATGCTTTTTATAGATTTCGGCTGCTTTAAAGTTGTCGGTGACAATCTCCCCTATTTTCCTCGATTCCAGATTGTTTTTTTCAGTAATATGATTCATAAATTTGTTGGGTCTCTTCTTTCCAGGTTCATACAGTATTTGTAATCGCGTGATAGATCAGGCAAGATATTGCTGTTCCAATCTTTCCAGCAATTTGCATAACCGATAATAACGATATACTTTACCGGTCTATTTATCTTTCTTGGGAACTGACTTGATCAACATGCAACAAAAACACAAACGAATATTCAAATAAAAAATCATTTTCGGAAACAACAAAGTAATTTCAAAAACAATGACATTCAATATCAGGCAGATAAAGAATCGTACCGTGGAAATACTTTTAGCTCAGTTTTTTTACAAATCTGAATTGTTTAATTTTTATTTTTGCATTGTTTATTTAGACTAATTAAAATATAAGTTTAACCGATAATAATGCAACAATATGCTAAAACAGATATCTTCTTTCACACGTTTTTTTATTGTGTTGATATCCTTCCCCGCATGGATATCTGCTCCTGTTTCCGGCCAGACTGAACCAGCCATTTCCGTCGCTCCTGAAGTTTCATACCGGGTATTCGACACTTACCATACGGAAAAGCCCATCTTTTATGGGCTTTCTGATGCAATGACATCCAAGGATGTTCATGTATTGGAATCTCTCTCACAGAACGAACGACGACTGATCGAGGCAGAAATTTCACCCCCTGCCATCGGAATATTACGTAATCTTAATAGCCCGTTACAGTTTTCAATGGTTGGCGCACCTATACCTGGGGAAAACGAAATCGATTATGCCGGAGGCTATTTTCAACCCGTTCGCAATGATACAATTATATGGACCACACAATTCAAATCATCTGGTGCTGACATGATTAGGCTCTTTTTCTCGGAAGGATACTTCCCATCAGGCGTTAAAATTAACATTTTCAGTGAGCATAATTTTGCCCTGACTCTTCATGATCTGCAGGGACAACTCAATGATTATGGATTTTATACACCTTCTGCCTTTTCCGATCGATTGACGCTACAGGTGCTGATTGCCCCGGGTTCTTTCCGTGATAGTCTCAGGTTTGTCATTCCATCATTAATTCACGCAGATAACAGATACATTGAGCAAACCGATAATAGCGTGCCATGCCAGGAGGATGTTAATTGCACCTACGCAAACGGGTATACCAACATTCAGGCGCTTAAAGGGAGTACCGCCCGTTTGTTCTTTTTGGTGGGAAGCCTTTACTATTTCTGCTCGGGAGGACTTGTCAATGATTCCCGTACTCAGGACTATCAACCGTTTTTACTTACGGCCAACCATTGTTTTTCCACCCAGGCTTCTGCCAATTCCCTTGAGTCACTGTTTGATTACTACACCACTTCTTGCAATGGTTCAAACAACAGCAACTATGTGACCGTTACTGGATCGAACCTGATAAAGACCAACAGCCAGTCGGATTTTACATTGGTATTATTGAAGCAATATCCCACCTCGGATTACAACGACCGATGGTACCTGGGCTGGAACACGGGCAGTGTTGCAAACAGCGCAACGCTGCACAGCGTGCATCACCCGGCAGGCGTCAGGCAAAGATATTCGAGGCATCAAAATAAAACATCCCCAGCATTCAATTGCGGAACAACCCATTTTCATCATACAACAACACTAGGGGGTGGCTTTGAAGGGGGAAGCTCAGGCAGTACCATCGTGAATGAATCGGGACAAATCGTTGGTCAACTTTATGGGAAATGTTATTCCGGCACTTTCGACGACTGTACATTCAGCACCTACAATGGAATTTGGGGGAAATTCAGTTCATCCTACGGCAATAATAACCTGGCCTATTGGCTCAACAATGGCGGCAGCAGTGTAAGCATGACCAACAGTCCGGCGTCATCACTCAGCTTCGGAACTGTGAACGTAGGAACCACTTCCACCCTCAATGTGACGATAACCAATAACGGCACGGTTCCGAATTACTTGAACCTTGATGCAGGAACTGTTACCATTTCAGGGACCAGTGCAGGCGATTTCTCTTTAGGGGGTGCAACATCTCTATACCTGAGCCCGGGACAATCAGGCACTATCGCTGTCAGGTTCAGCCCAACAAGCGCAGGTGCAAAAACCGCTGTGCTGAACATCCCCCATAATGCCAACAACATCGCTTCTCCACGAACCTTAAGCCTTACCGGCACCGGTATTTCCGTGTGCAAAACTTGTCCTGACTACGATGTTGCCATCACCCCGGCAGAAACATGGTCAACCCACTCAGCAACAATTCCCAATAGCGGTTGTACAATTTACAGAGTGAATGTTACAGAAGGACTGACATACACTTTTCAAACGGGTTGCGGTAATGAGGCAACGGCTAATTTCGACACCTACTTTACGTTATTTGGCCAGTCATGTACGGTTTTAATGGCCAATGACGATGGCTGCGAGTCAAACAGGTCGTGGTTAGTTATCTGTGGCGAGCAAATGAGTGTTTTATTGAGGACTGGGAATCATGGAGTTGTTTCGGGACTCTGAACGTGGGGGAATCATCCCAGGCAACCTACTGGACCGCGGGTACCACTTATTATATCGCACTGGATGCTGTTGAGTCTGACCCTGTATTATTCCAGGACCTTACCTTTTACATTGATTACAGCGATCATTGTCCCGATCAGGATTACAGCATCATCCCTGGTAATTCATGGCAGTTGCACACCTCCAACACAACACAAAATGATCTGTTCCGGATTTATGAATTCGATGTCGAAACAGGAAATACCTATTACTTTAAAACCGGCTGCGGTGACGGTGCCTCCGCAACATTCTTTACCGACCTGAAACTTGAGAATGGCAATTGCAATTTGGTTCTCTCGGGCAATAACACCACCTGCCCCAACCTCTCCTACCTTGAATGGACTGCCGACACCACTGGCACCCTCTTTTTAAAAGTGACCGGACAACTGACTTATGGCCCCTCCGGGTATTATTTTGACTATGGAGATTTCACCCTGGCTTATAAAGTTGTTACCCCCGGAATTCCCAATGATTTGTCGGTGCAGAATGTGACCGTGGGCAACGGCAGTTCCGAATGTCACGATGCCTACCAAACTATTGTTGTGGCTGGCGGTGGCACAACTTACACTGTCAATTCAGGGGGTGAAAGCACCCTGATAGCCGGTGTAAAAATCACGATGCTCCCCGGCACAACTGTTTATAATGGGGGGCATTTGCGAGCCTTCATTACTCCTGATGGAAATTACTGTCCCGGACCTCAAAATCCGATATTTTCCGGCAAACCCGATTTTTCAACGGCCAATCCGGATATTTTGACAAGCCCATTCATCAAAGTATATCCCAACCCTGCTTCCAATGTCATTACCATTGAATTTGATCATGGCATCCCGGAGGATTACCAGATACAACTTTTCAACACATCCGGCATACGTCTGATGACTTATATAATAACCGGTGATCAGAAACATGATTTCGATCTGTCAGATATTGCTCCAGGATTGTACTTTTTGCAGGTAATAGCCAATGAAACGACCATAACCAAAAAAATCATCAAACAATGAATTTGCTACTTCTTTACTCGAAGGCATCTTCAGTTCCACCACTTCAATGGTGAATATTCCATTGTTCAATGTTTCACCATAACCTTTTTCGTAAGGGTTCTTTTGCCGTCAACCAGCAGCGAACAAAAATAGAGACCATCGGCCAAATGCGCGACATCAGCTGAAAGGTGAGAAGTGTTCGCCGGAAGTGCATATGTTTTTATAACGATACCCCGTGCATCCTGAACCAGGAGTTCTGCTGCAGATCCGGATGGCATCGAATAGGTAAATGATACTTTATCCGATGCCGGGTTTGGGAATACAGACAACCCCACCTCTTCACCGTCATTTATTTCGCCAAGGCCAACAGGGAACGTTTGATACCTCACGGTTACCCCAACGGAATCATCTGTATTTTCCTGGTTAAAGAATACCCAGCGAACAACACTCTCTCCAATGAAAAAGTTGTTATAGGCCATCTGGGCATAAATGGCTTTAAACCCGGAATAGGTCTCACCGGGCCCGACAGACACGGCATTCGGCGAAACAAGAATGTGTGGTGCATAGCAAAAATTCGCCCAGCACATGTAAGTCTGGGTTGAATCAAGCAGGCTCACCTCCTCTTTTTTACACAGAATATTGATCGTATTGCCGCTTGTGTTTTTTACGTCAAGGAATGTAAGAAGTGTATTGCTGTCGGGAGTTCCTGGTTGTATGATTGTGGAGTTCGGAACTACCTGACCGAACTGGTTCGAAAGTGAGAGGCTTTGCGAGAAACCACTGAATCCGACTGCTGCAAAAAAACTAAACTGCTTATCCCTTTCGGTCAAGTGATTTTTTAGTACATTTGGATAATGAC
>DYQT01000244.1 GCA_020719165.1 Draconibacterium orientale
CCATTTAACGACTTAATCAAACCAACTTGACCGAAAGGGATAAGCAGTTATGTTTTTTAATTCTGTGCGGTTTTCTGTTTGCCGGCACCTGCATGCAGGCTCAGGTTGGGATAAGCAACGATAACAGCGCACCCGATTCATCTGCCATACTTGACCTGAAATCGACGGAAACCGGATTACTTTTGCCCCGGATGACCATGTCGCAAAGAGATATGATATCCAATCCGGCAACGGGTTTGATGATCTTTCAAACAGACGAATTGTCCGGTTTTTTTTATTTCAATGGAGCGAACTGGATTCCATTGAGCACTACTGTAACAGCGGGCCATAATATTGGTGAATTGTTTGGTGGCGGGGTTGTGTTCCAGACCGATCTCACCGGTGAACACGGGTTGATTGTGAGCATGGTTGACCTTTCCTCCGGGCAGGCATGGAGCAATATTACAGCAACCCCCATTGGCTCTGCCGCCAGAAGCGACTGGAATGGGTATGGAAACTCCTTAGCGATAATAAACCAGGGAGGTCATACCATTAGCGCTGCCAAATTATGCCTTGATTACACCAACGAAGATTATGGCACTGGCATTTTTTCCGATTGGTATTTGCCGGCAAGGGCAGAATTAATCCATATGTGGAATCATTTTTTCGAAGTTCAGCGGGCCCTGGACATTGACGGGAATTCCTCAACCGTTAAAATAGCCACAGATAATTATTGGTCGTCAACGGAGGAGAGCGATGGCAGCTCCTGGTATTTTTATTTCACAAGCGGAGGCACAGCAAGTGTTAACAAACACAACCAGCAGTATGTGAGGGCTGTAAGGGCGTTTTAATTTTTGGATAAAAATTGAACTGTCTCTTGCCGGGCTTCTTATTTGTGCCTTTTTGTTTAAAAAACAATGCAGAGACTGTTTAAATTTCTGACTTTAGTTGTAATTTTTGATATGGCAAGTGTCGTAGACATTGTGCATATTATAGATTTACAGTGACCTATCTCCATTCCTCCCCTTCAAGGCTACTCTTTAAACACATCTTTTTCTTTCTGAACCTTACTTTCTTTGGCTACCACCCAAAGAAAGTAACAAAGAAAAGTCACCGCTGCACAAAAATCACTAAAAATCAGCGTCATTCGCTAAACTGCGGAAACTCGTCGCTGCGCTCCTCAAACAGTCCGCAGTTTTACGCTCATTCCTCGATTTTCTGAACGCGATTTTTGTGAGGCGGTTCAGTGCTTAGTAAACATTGTACTATGCATTGCAGTCGGAATGTAATCCACTTTTTGTTTCATATTAAAAACAGGCGGATGTGGATAAAGAGTTGCCTTCAAGGGGACCGGGGAGAGGTCACTAAAAGTCAGTTACAAAAATAATAATCATTTGTTTAAAGAGTAGAACCCATTTAGACAGCAATTATAAACAACCTCTCAATCCAAAGAAAAACCGAAAGTCGGTGAACCCGATCGTTGTTAAGTCTAAACCTGGTGTGTTCGAATGATGGGGCGCTGATTAATTTGCATGAATGTGCAAATCCGCGTAATCTTTTTTGAACTCATGTTCATAATGTCATTATTTTTGTAAAATATGCCGCGACCAAAAAGAAAACGTGTTGTCAATCATCCTCCCGTGATGGAGGGATTCAAGCCTTTTGGGATTCCGATTGCTGACCTTGAGCCTGTCATCTTGTTTTTTGAAGAGTACGAGGTGATTCGACTTTTAGATTATTTGGGAATGACCCAGTTGGAGGCAGCAAGAGAAATGGCAATTTCGCGGCCTACCCTTACACGGATTTATGAAAAAGCCAGGCGAACAATAGCAGCAGCCTTTGTAGAAGGAAAAGCCATTTTCATCGCCGGTGGAAACTATCATACCGAGGAGTTCTGGTATCGCTGTGAAGCCTGTCACAAACTGGTTATCAGTGAAAAATCAATCAGATGCTGCACTCATTGCGAATCAGAAGAAATAAGGCCGCTCACGGATAAGCCGCAAAAAACGGATCAGGAGCGCTGTGAAAACCTTCCGGGATTTTGTATCTGCCTGCACTGCAATACCCGGATCCCTCATCAATCGGGCATACCATGCAATGAGAGTGTATGTGAGCAGTGCGGAAAAAAATTAATCCGGGAGAACAGTTATCATCATAAGCTATATCTTAGCAAGAAAGAGACACAAAGCAGTCATCACGAATAATTGATTATGAACCTGGTTGAATTATTAAAAAAGGATATCCGGCTTCAGGAGGGTCTGACGGCATGCATCAGTTGTGGTACATGCACAGCCATCTGTCCGGCAGCACATTTTTATCATTATGACCCCAGGATTATTGTCGAAACAGTTCAGCGCGGCATTGAGACCGATATTCGCGACTTATTGGAATCGGAGACAATATGGTACTGCGGCGAATGTTTAAGCTGCAAGACCCGGTGTCCGCGGAATAACACGCCAGGTTACATTGTTCAAGCCCTGCGCAATCTGTCGCAGGAGCTTGGTTATTTTACAAAGTCGGAAAGAGGCAGGCAACAATTGGAGGTGAAACGTATCATTGGCGAAAACATGATCAAATACGGCTATTGTGTTTACCTGGATGAAATTGATCTTGAGGGTCATCCCGAGCAAGGGCCTGTTTGGCAATGGTATAGAGATCATGCCGATAGTATTTTAAACAGGCTTGGGGCGAATTACAAAGGAGATGGGCCGGGTACCCTCCGAAAAATCAGTGAGGAGGATATGTCGGAACTGAACCGGATTTTCGAAGTGACCGGGGCCATAAAGAGATTTGAAGATATTGAAAAGCAGTGTAAGCGGTGAAATATTGATTCAGAGAATGACCGAGAAAACCTGTAAAACAGATAAAGGATGAAGATTGAAGGGAAACAAAGGCTTTGGGAGGAATACCAGAAGGAGATAGCAGATGACCATTATTATTTTGCGCGTAGTTGCATCAGGCAAAATTTCTTTCCCGGTTCTGAAATAGCATTTCTCCGTATTTTAAGAGATTATCTGCATAAGGATATCTTTGATGACTCTCATCAAACAACATGTACCGGAATTGCCTATCATTCGGCCTTGATTCCTTTCGAAACCACCCGGGCAGTTGTAGCCCGACAATTCTCGCTGATGAACCAGGCCGGTTATAAAAATTTTGTACCATCATGTGTCACCTCCTTTGGCGTATATTCAGAAGTGATTGAAACCTGGCATCGCTTTCCCGAAACGTTGGAACAAGCCCGGCAGCAACTCTTTGAAGCTACAGGCAGAGTTTTTTCCTGCCCCGAAAACCTGGTTCACACCAGTGATATCATCTATAAATACCGAATGGAAATTGCCATGCAATCGCGGTATAAACTGGTTAATCATCTCACCGGTGAACCGTTAAAGGTGGTGGAACACATCGGATGTCATTATGCCAAGATGTTTCCGAAAAAAGGGGTTGGTGGCGCCGAATTTCCATCGGTTCTTTCCGGTATGATTGATGCCTGGGGCGGCGCGGTAATTGATTACCCTGAACGCCGGCATTGCTGCGGATTCGGCTTCAGAAACTATATTATCAAGGAAAACAGGGGCTACTCTTTATCAAATTCAAAACTCAAGTTTGACTCGATGGAGCCCTATAAACCTGATTTTATTGTGGCAAACTGTCCGGGGTGCGCCTATTTTTTAGACCGCTGGCAATATGTAATTGCCGATACAACCGGCAAAACTTATGGTGCCGATGGATATGGAATTCCTGTTTTAACCTATGAAGAGATGGCCGGATTGGTGTTGGGCATGGATCCCTGGGATCTTGGTATGCAACTGCACCAGGTTTCGGTTGAGTCGCTGCTCGATAAAATGAACATTCAATACGATCCCGCGAAAAAACACACTGGATACATGAATGAAAATATCGGAGTTCCTGAAAAACCAGACTTCCTGAAAATTTAGGCGCGAGCATGGCTTTTGGCGTGATACAATTTTTTTATCTCCGGGAAAAGAAACCAGCCAAAAAGCACTGCGGAAAGCAGCAGTAATGCTTTCCCAATAAGGCAATAAGAGCCGCAATAATAGTCGTCGCCAAAGCCTAAAAGACAGGTAACACATCCCAGGATTGCCATCAGCACATAGTCAACAAAAATTACAAGAGGTAATCCGATAACCAGTTTTAAAATAAGTTTTGTTTTCATCATTATGAGTTATAAGTTACAAATATAATGAACTTATGTTCATAATGCAAGAAAAATTATTTATGAATGCTGATGATCTCCGCAACCTTCATGTTGCGAGCAGGTTTGCCCGCCATCATTTATTTCGCCGTTTAAAAAGTCGATAACCACCTTTTCAGCAGGGCCGGCACATCCGCGAATAACTTCAATGCCTTCTGTATATAAGTGATGAATTGCACCCGCGCCGATATTACCAGCCAGCATGATCGTAACTCCCTCCCTGGCTATAATTTGACCAATGCCCGATTTGCACCCGCACCCCTGCTCCGACTTGACAATGGCACGGTTCACGATCTGGTTTTCGGGGTTGACGGTAAACACAGCATAATTTTCAGAATGACCAAAATGGTCGTTTACATATCCGTTTTGGAATGGAATAGCGATTTTCATAGAATAGTTAATTTTAAGTGATAAAATGGGTGCGCAAAATTAGGCAAAATTTTTTGGATATGAACAAATGTTCATTATATTTTTGCAACACCTGTAATCACTATCTTTGCAATGAAAATCAACTTAACAATCATGAATGATTTAAAATATACACCCATGAAAATACTATTCCTTATAATTAGTTTTACTGCTTATCCCTTTCGGTCAAGTTGGTTTGATTAAGTCGTTAAATGGC
>DYQT01000505.1 GCA_020719165.1 Draconibacterium orientale
TCCCCCTTCCAGCCCATGTCCATTTTTGTTACCAAAGCAACCATTGATAATTTAAATATGGTGGCTGGTGATGAAATCGGAGTTTTTGATATTGATTCCGATAATGGCAATGAAATCTGTGTTGGTGCCGGAATGTTGACTGAAGAATTGACGGGCGGTGCTTTTATCGAAATCGTAGCTTCGATGGACGATGGAACAGGCGCAACAAACGGTTTTCAGCCGGGCAACGAAATGATTTTCAAACTTTACAGTCCCGGCAGTGGATTGGTTGATTATTTAACGGTTACTTTCCCATATCCGGGCTATGACGAAACCTTTGCCCCGCTTGGAACTGCCTTTGCCGAACTCGAAGGAATTTCGACCATCGTGCAAAATATAACGATGACCACCGGCTGGAACCTCGTATCGTTCAGGGCTTACCCCGAAAACATGAATATGCTCACCATTTTTGATCCGATCATTGTGGCTAACCAGCTTACCAAAGTTTTAGATCAGGATGGAAACACAATCATACACTTGCCATTTCCTCCACCCAACGGACAGTGGTCGAACACCATCGGAGACCTCACCATGGAACAGGGCTATTATGTTAAAGTTACCGAAAGTACCAGTCTAACAATCGAAGGAATTCCGGTGATGATGCCGTTTGAAATCCCGTTGCGTGCAGGCTGGAACATGATCAGCGTTCCTTGTTCAGACGCACAATCCGCAGAGCAAACGCTTCAAACTTTAATCAGTAGCGGCAAATTAATAAAAGTTACCAACGATGCCGGACAATCCATCGTCCATCTGCCTTTTCCTCCACCCAACGGCCAATGGTCGTACGGTTTTACATCTTTTGTTCCAAATGAGGGCTATTATATAAAGGTAAACGCCGATTGCGCATTGATTTTCGATTGCAGCGTTTCGGATGGTGCCGGATTAAAGGAACCCTCACAGCCAAGGCAGCTAGACTATTTACAGCCGGTTTATCAGAACAACCCATTTATGCCGATGACTATTGCTTTGTCGGTTGACCCGGAAATTGAAGATGGCGATGAAATCGGCATTTTTGATGGAGAAA
>DYQT01000506.1 GCA_020719165.1 Draconibacterium orientale
CGTTGTAATGAAAGAAGTTGCCGGAAACCGGATTTTCTGGCCGGAATATGGAATTTACACACTCAGCACACTCCTACCCGGCAAGGCCTACTGGTTTTTGATGAGTGAGCCAGCTACTGTGATTTTCCCCCCTTGTGAGTAATTTATTTTGAAAAATCTTTGTGATGAATAACAAATTTCTATTAAAAAACGCCCTTCATTTATTGGTTATCTGTGTTTTATCTTTTTCAGTATCAGCTCAAAATCTGCTCCTGAACGGAGGATTCGAGAATGGCCACTCGGGTTGGGGTGGTGCGGGCGAAATATCGGGTGCAGCCGTTTTTGAGGGTGAAAAATCGCTTCATTTTAATTTTGGAATGGCCGACCAGGTAATTTATGACCTCGATACTTCGCTCACTTACAAAGTATCAGCATGGATTTTCATCACAAATCAATTTACGCGCGACTACTGGGGTGGGATTAACCTGAGTGTGTTGACCTACAACTGGCAGGATGTGGTTCAGATAGCCGCAATAACTCCTTACAACCATCCGGTGGAGCAATGGTTTCAGGTGATTGCCACATATAAAACGACCTCCGATGCTATTCGGGTACAGGTAGGAATGTTCGGTGGGCAGGGCTGGAATGCTGATTTTTATGTAGATGATGTGCGTTGTTTTATAAAACCATCCCAAAACAATCCTCCCCATTTCGAAAATATCCAACTTAACGCTACTTCCGGCGGCGCTCCGTTTCATCTTACAGGGCAAATTACCGGGGGCGATGATTTCTTCGGGTCGGTGGTTCAAACTCACCTGGACTTTGGCGATGGCGGCATTTCAAACGGTTTTAACATTGATTATACTTATTTTACAGCAGGTCAGTTTCCTTTTAAAATCATCATTATTGACGATGAAGGTGCTACCTGCGATTCGACCATTGTCATTGATATTGCCGGAAATCCTGACGTGTTCATCAACATTTTACAACCAACCGTTCAAACTGAATTTCATACAAATTCATCAGAAATCAACATTTCAGGTGAGCGAAGCGGGTTGCAGGGACAGGTTTTCTGGATAAACAC
>DYQT01000507.1 GCA_020719165.1 Draconibacterium orientale
ACGACGATCCGGTTACGTTGAAACTTGTATTCAGTGCCGATACTGCCCGCTACATTAAGGAACGACGCTGGGCAAATGACCAGGTGATTACCGACCAGGCGGATGGTTCTGTCCTCCTTGAAATCAAGACATCGGGCTGGTTTGAGGTAAAGAAGTGGATTTTATCTTTCGGCAAGTGCGTAGAAGTGCTTGAACCTCAGAAGATGCGGGAAGAGATTAGGCAGGAACTGTTGGATGCCTCAGTCCGCTACAGCGAGATTTAAATGATGCTGACGGCCGTTTTCTTTAAAGCAGGATATACCGGTGCTGAACGCTTCTCGTTCAACCTGTTTTGTTTCTTTTATGTGGGCATGTAACGTAATGTTTATAAACGGATTTTCAGGTCTATAAACAACTCTGCGTATTCGATTAGTATGCGCATTAATGAACAGAATAAATGCCTTTTTTACTGAGATTTCTGGCAAAAAGTTTCTTCTAAATTGATCCCCACTGTTTTCCAAGGAATGTATCAGAATGAACCTGCCGTTCAGCTGTACCCGGAGACATCCAAAATCATTGCATTAAAAAATTGCATTTTTGCTACTCCAACCTGTTTTGTTTCTTTTTTGTGGACGCACAACCATCTAGTTTATCTAGGCATTTTATGATTTGTCGGCCACGCTTTGTATGCCATTAGTGTGCACATTCCTGGACGGGAAATGCCTCTCCATTCACCTTTATAAGCAACCTGCAGACCTCTTTAATCACTTCAGGCATACGATCAGCGAAGTCGTTAAACCCGCTAAATAACCATACCAATCAGTCCAAATGATGCATTTAACCACTCAAACAAAGCTTTCATTTCAAAGTATAGGCCAGACAACATGCTGATTGATGCCGTAATTATCGTGTTTGAGCCTGTTTAAGCCTGATTTGTCACAAAACTTTTTTAACAAGTCGCTATTTGATACCACAAACACGTTGTTTGAACCGATTTATATTGGAACCATGGACGCTATTTGGGGAGGGTCTGCTGATATGGTGTTGGCATATTCAGGATACTGTTCGATGATGGAAGCAAT